>CAMASU010000102.1 GCA_945861105.1 Synechococcus sp. UW140 | reverse complement strand
CCCTCGACTGGCTGATCACCGATGCCCGCCGGCAGGACCTCATCAAACCTTCGGCGGAGCACAAGGCCCTCGCCGAACTCCTCGGTTCGGACCTAGGCGGACACGGCCCGACTCTGCTGCAGGCCAGCTGAAGCGGCAAAGGGGAGCAGGGTCGGGGAAGCCTCGACCCCGGCGGCCTCCAGCACCGCCAGGAGGCTCTCCTCGGCCTTGACGGCCATCAGGTGAACTCCGGCGGCGATCCCGCGGAAAGTCTCCACCTGCTCGGCCGCGATGCGGATGCCCTCCTGGCGGGGGTCGGAGGCGGCGGCCAGGCGATCGATCAGGTCCTGGGGAATGGCCGCCCCGGGCACCATCCGGTTGATGAAGGCGGCATTGCGGGCCGATTTGAGCAGAAAGACGCCCGCCAGCACCGGCAGTCCCAGGGGATCGGCGATCTCACCACAGAAGCGCCGCAGGGGCTCAGGATGCATGACCATCTGGGTCTGCAGAAAGCGGGCACCGGCTTCAGCCTTGCGGCGGGTACGACTGAGCAGACCGCTCCAACTCGGTGACTGGGGGTCGGCGGCGGCACCGGCGAAGAGGCAGGTGGGTCCATCGGCCAGGGGCTGACCCAGCGGATCGATGCCGGCGTTGAGCTGCTGCACCTGGCGCAGCAGCCGCACCGACTCGAGGTCGTAGACCGACCGGGCCTGGGGCTGGTCGCCGGCCCGCACCGGATCACCGGTGAGGCAGAGCACGTTGGGAAGCCCAAGGGCATGGGCCCCCAGCAACTCGGCCTGCAGGGCGATGCGGTTGCGATCCCGACAGGTGAGCTGCAGCACCGCCTCCAGCCCACGGTCCTGCAGCAGCCGGCAGAGGGCCAGGCTGCTCATCCGCATCACCGCCCGGCTGCCGTCAGTGACGTTGAAGGCATGGACCCGGCCGCGCAGGGCTTCGGCGGCTGCCAGGGCCCGACCGGGATCTCCGCCCCGCGGTGGAGTGATCTCGGCTGTGACCACCGAAACACCCTGCTCCAGGGCCTGCTGCAGGGTGCTGGAAGCGAATGCCATGGGGAGTCCTCGTGGTCCCATCCTCTCAGACCCCCTAGACTTTCATGACACAGGCCTGCGGCGATGGCCCAAACCGGTTCCGGCGCCGCCGGTGTTCACCTCTCGGAACGGGAACTGGAGATCGTCGAATTGGTGGCTGCCGAGCTCACCAATCAGGAAATCGGTCTGCGGCTGTCGATCAGCAAGCGCACCGTCGACAATCACATCAGCAACATTCTCACCAAGACCGGCGCCCGCAATCGCGTGGCCCTTGTGAACTGGGCCCTCGACCAGGGCCGCATCTGCCGGGACGGCTTCAACTGCTGCCATCTGCCGCGCGGCTGAGGGCGGCATACACGGCCTTGAATCGTGCCTGCTGGTGCTTGTGGTCAACGATGGGTGCCGGATAGCCCGGCCGCTCCAGCGGGGCAATCACCCCACTGAGCAGATCAGCCGTGGCCACATGCCGCAGCTCCGGCAGCCAGCGACGGATGTAGGTCGCCTCAGGATCAAAACGGGCCGCCTGGGTCGCGGGGTTGAAGATGCGCAGGGGCCGCGGATCCATGCCGCTGCTGGCGCTCCACTGCCAGCCGCCGTTGTTGGCGGCCTGGTCGCCATCAATCTCATGGGCCATGAAGAACGCCTCTCCACAGCGCCAGTCGATGATCAGGTCCTTGACCAGGAAGGAGGCCACCACCATCCGGCAACGGTTGTGCATCCAGCCGGTCTCCATGAGCTGGCGCAGGGCCGCGTCGATGATCGGCACCCCGGTGCAGGCCTGCTGCCAGGCCTCCAGCCGGGCAGGGTCGTTCTCCCAGGGGAAATGGCGCCAGAGGGGGCGGTAAGGACCATCGGCCAGCTCCGGGAAATGGAACAGGGCCTGCTGGTAGAACTCGCGCCAGGCCAGTTCCTGGCGCCAGACGGTCACCGATTTCTCCTCCTCCTCACTGCGACAGTCGGCGAGGGCTTCGCAGCTCGCCTGCCAGGCGGTGCGGGGGCCGAGGGTGCCGGCCCGCAGGGCCGCGCTCAGCCCCGAGGTGCCGGCCTCGGCCGGCAGGTTGCGATTCTCGTCGTACCGCCGCAGGGGACCTGCAGCGAAGGCCCGCAACTGGTCGAGGGCCGGCGCCTCGCCAGGCAGGGCCAGGGGGTCATCGCCGGCGTTCCAGCACTCCCGCGGCGGTTCACTGGCGAGGGGCAGGGGCCCGAGGGCCACCTCCCACCCCTCGGGCAGGTCCAGCAGATCCACCGGAGCCGGCACCGGCTCCGCCTTGGGCTGACGGTCCCAGGCCCGCCAGTAGGGGCCATAGACCCGGTAAGGGGCCGCGACGCCCGTGAGCAGCCGCTCGGGCGGCACCAGCAGCTGGTCCCAGTCGGCCGCCACCTGCAGCCCCTGCCGTTGCAGGGTTTCGGCCAGCCGCCGGTCCCGCTGCCGCACCAGGGGCTCCACATCCCGGTTCCAGGCAACCCCGGTGGCGCCGAGGCTCCGGGCCAGGGCGGGCAGCAGCTGTTCCGGGTCACCCTCCAGCAGCAGCAGGCGACTGCCGGCCTGGCGCCAGCGCTGCTGCAACTCCCGCAGGCTCTCGAACAGGAACCAGCGGCGGGAGGGGGCCATGGTGGCCGCCTGCAGTTCAGCGGGATCCAGCACAGCAACGCCCGTCAGGGCCGGGGTGACGGCCGCCATGGCGTGCAGACCCAGGTTGTCGGCCAGCCGCAGATCACGGCGATGCCAGAACAGCCAGCGGGGGGGCGCCATGGCGGCTCAGCCCAGCTGCCTGAGCAGCTGACGGGCCCGGAACCAGGCGGTGACCGTCTTGCCGTCCAACGGCTCCTCGCCACTGGCCAGGCGGTCATCGAGCTCGGCCGGGGTCAGGGCCAGCACCTCAATGTCCTCGTCGTGGTCGCCCTGCACCGGCGTCGGCAGGGGCTCCAGATCGCGGGCCATGAACAGATGAATCACCTCATCGGAATACCCCGGACAGGGCAGCAGCAGCCCCAGGTCATCCCAGCGGCTGGCCCGGTAGCCCGCCTCTTCCTGCAGCTCCCGGTCCATGGCGGCCCGAGGGGGCTCGCCGGGCTCGAGGGTGCCCGCCGGAAATTCGAGGATGCGGCGTTGGACGGCGAAGCGGTACTGGCGCAGGATCACCACCCTGCCGTCGGGGAGCAGCGGCACCGCCAGGGCCGCCCCCGGATGGCGGATGCAGCCGTAGGTGCCTTCCACCCCCACCGGCAGCCGCAGCCGCTGGATCTCCATCCGCAGCTTGCGCACCGAGAGGGTGGCCACGACATCGAGAAGTTGCGCAGGTTCAGGCGCTGGTAGCTCGGCCATGGGACCCTGGGCGGCGGCAGAACCTTAGTCGCCCCCGGCCCACGGCGCGGTCAGCCTCAGGGGCCCGGCCAGCCGGGGGGAGGGGGCAGGCGCTCGGGGGCCGGCTCGGGCAGGCGGGGCAGCAGGGCCGCCAGCAGCTCGGCCACGCAGCGGCCGGGGGGAGAATCCGGCTGGCCAGGCGGCACCAGCCCTGGATCCAGGGCCACCAGCGGTGCGAGCACAAAACTGCGCTCCAGCAACCGCGGATGCGGCAGCACCAGCTGTGGACCGCTGCGCTGGTGGGACCCGTGCCAGAGCAGATCGAGGTCCAGGGTGCGGGGGCCCCAGGGCTGCAGCCGTTCGCGACCACCGGCCGCCTCCAGGGATTGCAGCGCCTCGAGCAGCCCCTCGGGGGTGAGGGTCGTGGCGAAGAGCACCACGGCATTGCAGTAAGGGGGCTGCCCGGGCGGCCCCCCCACCGGCGCGGTGCGGTAGAGCGGTGAGCAGCGGAAACTGTCCGGCGAGGCCAGCTGTTCGAGGGCGCGGGCAGCGGTCACGAGCCGGTCGGGCAGGGGGGGCAGGTTGCCCCCCAGGCCGACGGCCACAGGCCAGGGTGGCAAGGTCATGCTGGTAGGGTCGGCGGTTGACCGCCGGGGCTGGTTCGCCGGGCCACCGACGATCTGCGGCCCCGGGGCACCGACGCCTGATGACGATTCTCGTGACCGGCGCCGCCGGATTCATCGGCTTCCATCTCTGTCAGCGGCTGCTGGACCGCGGAGACACGGTCACGGGCCTCGACAACCTCAACGCTTACTACGACCCGGCGCTCAAGCAGGCCCGCCTGGATCTGCTGCAGGGGCGGCAGGGGTTCTCCTTCGCGCGGCAGGACCTGGAGGACGGCGAGGCGATGGCCGCCCTGTTCGCCCGGCACCGACCGCAGCGGGTGGTGCATCTGGCCGCCCAGGCCGGAGTGCGCCATTCGATCGACAACCCGGCGGCCTACGTGCAGAGCAACCTGGTGGGGTTCGGTCATGTGCTGGAAGGCTGCCGCCACGGCGGCGTGACCCATCTCGTCTACGCCAGCAGCAGCGCGGTCTACGGCGGCAACACCCGGCTGCCCTTCAGCGAGGACCAGGGAGTGGACCATCCGGTGAGCCTCTACGCCGCCAGCAAGAAGGCGAATGAACTGATGGCGCACACCTACAGCCATCTCTACGGGCTGCCGGCCACCGGCCTGCGCTTCTTCACGGTGTACGGACCCTGGGGGCGCCCCGACATGGCGCTGTTCCGCTTCACCCAGGCCATCCTGGCGGGTGAGCCCATCGACCTTTACAACCATGGGGAGATGGTGCGCGACTTCACCTACATCGACGACATTGTCGAAGGCGTGGTGCGGGTGCTGGACAGGCCCGCAACGGCGGATCCCGACTTCGATGCAGACCATCCCCACCCCGGCCGCAGCTGGGCGCCCCACCGGCTGTTCAACATCGGGAACGCCAGCCCCACCCCGCTGCTGACCTATGTCGAGGCCCTCGAGCAGGCCCTCGACCGCCCCGCCCAGCGGCGGCTGCTGCCCCTCCAGCCGGGCGATGTGCCGGCCACAGCGGCCGACACCAGCGCCCTGGAGGCCTGGACGGGCTTCCGGCCAGCCACCCCCGTGCGCGAGGGGGTCGCCCGCTTCGTGGCCTGGTATCGCGCCTTCTATCAGGTGTGAGCCGGGGGCTGCCCTAGGGTCCCAGTCCTTGGTGTTCCCATGGTCGTGAGCAGCGCCAGCCGCGCGGCACCCCCCCGGGCCTTCCCCCTGGCCGCCGTGAGCGGCCATCCGCTGCTGAAGCTGGCCCTGCTGCTGGCGGCGATCGACCCCGGCATCGGTGGTGTCGTGATCGCCGGCGGCCGCGGCACGGGCAAATCGGTGCTGGCCCGCGGCCTGCATGCCCTGCTGCCGGCCATTGAGGTGCTCGACGGCAGCCTCAACGGTGAACCCGATGGTTCCGGTCCGACCCGCATCATCCCGGCACCTTTTGTGCAGGTCCCCCTGGGGGTGACCGAGGACCGACTGCTGGGCTCGGTGGATGTGACCCGCTCCCTGGCCGAGGGCCGGACGGTGTTTCAGCCGGGCCTGCTGGCCGAGGCCCACCGGGGGGTGCTGTACGTCGATGAGCTGAACCTGCTCGATGCCGGGGCGCTGACCCTGCTGCTGGCCGCCGTGGGGGCGGGCGAGAACCTGGTGGAGCGTGAGGGCCTGAGCGTCAGCCATCCCTGCCGCCCGCTGCTGCTGGCCACCTACAACCCCGAGGAGGGGCCCCTGCGGGACGCCGTGCTCGACCGCTTCGCCATCGCCCTCTCGGCCGACCGTCCCGTGGCCCTCGAAGAACGGGTGGGCATCGCCGATGCCGCCCTGGCCTACGCCCAGGACGGCAGTGCCTTTCTGGCCCGCTGGCAGGAGGAGACCGACGCCCTGGCCACCCAGTTGCTGCTGGCCCGCCAGTGGCTGCCGGATGTGGTGGTCAGCCCTGGGCAGATCGCCTACCTGGTGCAGGAGGCCCTGCGGGGCGGCGTCGAGGGACACCGGGCCGAGCTCTACGCCCTGCGGGTGGCCCGGGCTCATGCCGCCCTGCAGGGGCGGGATCGGGTCGAGGCCGAGGATCTGCAGCTGGCGGTGCGGCTGGTGATCGCCCCGCGGGCCAGCCTGGAGCCACCGCCGGAGTCGCCCCCCCCTCCGCCACCGCCGCCGCCCCCCGCCGAGGGGCCCGAGGACGAGCCGAACGAGGACGACGGAAGCGACGACGACGAACCGGAAACCGACGGGAACGACGAGGACGAGGAGGAGCAGGAGCAGGAGCCGCCCGAAGAGGACGGCACCGACGATCCCCCCTCGGTGCCCCAGGAGTTTCTGCTCGACCCCGACGCGACGGCCGTCGATCCCGAGCTGCTGCGCTTCCAGGGCAGCCGTCGGCGGGCCGCCCGCAGCGGCTCCCGGGGCCTGGTGCTCTCGGACAGCCGCGGCCGTTACGTGCGGCCGGTGCTGCCGCGGGGCCCCGTGCGCCGCATCGCCGTGGATGCGACCCTGCGGGCCGCCGCCCCCCACCAGCGCAGCCGTCGCCAGCGCCATCCCGACCGGCCGGTGGTCGTCGAGGACAGTGACCTGCGGGCCAAGCAGCTGCAGCGCAAGGCCGGCGCCCTGGTGATCTTTCTGGTTGACGCCAGCGGCTCGATGGCGCTGAACCGCATGCAGAGCGCCAAGGGGGCCGTGCTGCGCCTGCTCACCCAGGCCTACGAGAACCGCGATGAAGTCGCCCTGATTCCCTTCCGGGGAGAACAGGCCGAGGTGCTGCTGCCCCCCACCCGCTCGATCACGGCAGCCCGACGGCGGCTCGAAACCATGCCCTGCGGCGGTGGCTCCCCCCTGGCCCATGGCCTGAGCCAGGCGGCCCGCGTCGGGGTCAATGCCCTGCAGAGCGGCGATCTGTCCCAGGTGGTGGTGGTCGCCATCACTGATGGCCGCGGCAACGTTCCCCTGGCCCGCTCCCTTGGCCAGCCCCTCCTGGAGGGCGAAGCGGCGCCGGACCTGCGGGCCGAGCTGCGCGACGTGGCCGGCCGCTACCGGCAGCTGGGCCTCGACCTGC
>CAMASU010000101.1 GCA_945861105.1 Synechococcus sp. UW140 | reverse complement strand
GAACCGCCCCCTGCTGGCGGGCTTCGATCCTGGTCGCCTGCTGGGGGGATCCCAGGCCTGGCCTGCTGCGGAGGGACCAGAGGAACTCGATGACCCCCTGGAGTCGGACACCGACGACGACGACTTTGAGGGCCTGGAGGATCAACTGGATCCAGGCTTCGACCAGCCCCTGCCCATCCCGGCGGATCCCGTCAGGGCCCGCCGCTGGCTGGGTCTGGCGGACCATGCCCTGAGCCTTCACCTCCTGGAGCTCAGCGACGCCGTCAACCGTGAGCTGGTGGCCCTCGAACTGCTGGGTGACATCCCCGAACCCGCCTTGCTTGACGCCGCCCTGGAGGGCCAGGCCGATGCTCGTCCGGCACCACCGAACCTGCTGCGGCTGGCCTGGCCCTTTGATACGGATCAACTGGTCGGGGTGCTGCTCCGCAGTGCTGATCTTGAATTCCTGGATCCGCCCCTGCGCAGCCAGCGCAAGGGGCTGCGCCGTCTCGACCGACAGCTGGCCAGAATGGCCCGCAGATATCACCACTGGCAACGCCGCACCGCCGTGCGGCAGGCGGAGGAGGCGTGGCAGCAGAGCAATCCCCGGCCAACGCAGCCCGGCAGTGGCTGATCAGGTTGCAGCGCAGCCTTGCCCTGGAAACCGACCATGGCTTCACCGACCTGCAGGGGCAACAGCAGCGGTTCAGCTCGTTTCTTGCCGAGGCCTGCCGCCAGGCCCCCGAACCACTGCAACACCTTGACGATCCGCCACGACTCCAGCGGTTCGGTGAGCGATTCGAGGACTATGGCCAGCTGGATGAACCCTCGCGGCGGCGGCTGGTGGTGGAGCTGCGGCGGCATCTGCTGACCCTGCAGAGGGCCCTGGATCCCGCCACCCCGCCGGGGCCCCCGCGGTTGCGGCTGGCCCAGCGTCCTGCCGTTGCGCCGGCCTCCGGCCCACCACCCGGCCTGGAGGCCACCACCCCCCTCGGTCAGGTGCGTGGCATCGGCCCCCGCACCGCCTCCCGGCTGGCAGCCCTGGGGCTGTTCACGGTGGAAGACCTGCTGCGGCACTACCCCAGGGATTACGTCGACTATTCGCGGTTGACGCGCATCGCTGAGCTGGAGGTCGGCAGCACGGCCACCGTCGTGGCACAGATCCGCCGTTGTTCCGCGTTTGTCAGTCCCCGGCAGCCCAACCTGGCCATCCTGGACCTGCAGCTGCAGGACATCAGCGGCCGCCTGCGCTTGAGCCGCTTCCTCGCCGGTCGTCGTTTCACCAGCCCCGCCGCCCTCGCCCAGCAGCAACGCCTCTACCCTCTTGGTGCCACCGTCGCCGCCAGTGGCCTGGTGCGCGAAGGCCGTTACGGGCTCACGCTTCAGGACGCGCTGATCGAGGTGCTGGAAAGTGCGACGGCGCCCCTGCAATCGCGGGAGATCGGTCGGGTGCTGCCTGTCTACCCCCTGACCGAGGGGCTCACGGCCCAGCGGCTCCGCCAGGCCGTCCAGGCCGTGCGCCCGGTCCTGGCCCACTGGCCCGATCCCCTGCCCGAAGTCTGGCGACAGCACCACGGTCTACCGCTGCTGGCTGAGGCACTGGACTGGATCCACGATCCGGCGAACCACGACCAGCTGCAACGCAGTCGCCAGCGGCTGGTGTTCGACGAATTCCTGCTGCTGCAGCTCGCCCTTGGTCAACGGCGCCAACAGGTGTGCCGGCGACCTTCGCCAGGTCCAGTCCTGCAGCAGCACTCACCCCGCTATGAAGCATTTCTGGCGGCCCTTCCCTTCCCCCTTACGGAGGCCCAGCAACGGGTGCTGAGGGAGATTCGGGCTGATCTGGGCGGGTCCCGCCCCATGGCCCGCCTGGTGCAGGGGGATGTGGGCTGCGGCAAGACGGTGGTGGCGGTGGCGGCCCTGCTCCTGTGCATCGACGCCGGTCAGCAGGGGGCCTTCATGGCCCCCACCGAAGTGCTGGCGCGGCAACATCTGACCCGACTGGTGGAATGGCTGACGCCGCTGCAGGTGTCGGTCGAGCTGCTCACCGGCTCCACCCCGGCGTCCCGACGGCGTGAACGCCTGCAGCAGCTTGCCCAGGGTCAGCTGCAACTGTTGGTCGGCACCCATGCCCTGCTGGAAGATCCGGTTGGATTCGACGACCTGGGATTGGTGGTCGTCGATGAGCAGCACCGCTTCGGTGTGCGCCAGCGGGATCGACTGATGGGCAAGGGACGCCAACCCCATCTCCTGACGATGACGGCGACCCCAATCCCCCGCACCCTGGCCCTCGGCCTCCACGGGGATCTGGACGTGAGCATCATCGATCAGCTGCCGCCGGGCCGCACGCCTGTGGTCACCGAATGGCTGCGGCCGTCCCAGCGATCCCAGGCCTGGAAGATCATCGGCGAAGCGCTCGATGCCGGCCACCAGGCCTACGTGGTGCTGCCGCTCGTGGAGGACTCCGAGAGCCTCGACCTGCGCTCGGCCATGGCCGTGCATCGCCAGCTGGCGGAGGACGTGTTCCCTGACCGCCAGGTGGGCCTGCTCCATGGCCGTCAGCCCAGCCCGGAGAAGACGGCGGTGATCGAAGCGTTCGTGGCGGGTCGGCTGCAGGTGCTGGTCTCGACCACCGTCGTGGAAGTGGGGGTGGACGTGCCCAACGCCAGCGTGATGTTGATCGAGCATGCCGAACGCTTCGGCCTGGCCCAGCTGCATCAGCTGCGGGGACGGGTGGGACGCGGGGCCGCCCGATCCCGTTGCCTGCTCTTGAGTGGCAGTGATGGCATCCAGGCGCGCCAGAGGCTGCAGCTGCTCTGCCGCAGCAGTGATGGCTTCGAGATCGCCGAGATGGATCTGCGGCTGCGGGGGCCCGGCGAGGTGCTCGGCACCCGCCAGTCGGGTCTGCCGGACCTGGCCCTGGCCAGCCTGGTGGATGACGGCGCGGTGCTCGAGCTCGCCCGGGACACGGCCCGGAGCATGCTGGACCAGGACCCCGAACTGGCGGGATGGCCCCGGCTGGCGGCCACCCTTGACCAGCAGCGTCGGCGCGCCCTTGGGGCAGCCCAGCTCAATTGACCTTCAGCAGCCTCCGTTCCGTCCTCTCCCACCCTTCTCCTTCTCCTTCGTCCTCTCCTCCTCTCACTCCCCTACGACGTCCCTCCCATGGACCGCCCCTGGACCCAGCTCCCGATCCATGACTGCTGTGAGCCGCTGCTGGCCCTTCCCCCGGGCCTGCGGCGATGGAGTCCCCACCCCTACGCCGCCCTGGGGGCGCCCTACCCGGCCGGCAGTGATCCGTTCCAGCTGCGCTGGTCCGTGCTGCAGCGGCTGTTGAGGGCCCAGTGGTTGCTGCAGGAACGCGACCCTGAGCTTGAACTGATCGTCTTCGACGCCTACCGACCCCTGCAGGTTCAGCAGTTCATGGTCGAGCACAGCCTTTCACTGCCCGGGGCCACGCCTGAAGCGGTGGCGGAGATCTGGGCGCCGCCCAACCCTGACCCGGCGGCCCCTCCCCCGCACAGCACCGGCGCCGCCGTCGATCTCACCCTGGCGACACGCCAGGGAGGCCTGCTGGAGATGGGTGGCGCCATCGACGCCCTCGGCCCGGTGTCGCTGCCCGATCACTTCGCTGACGCAGATCCCGGCTCATCCGAAGGGCTGTGGCATCGCCGCCGCGGCTGGCTGGCGGCGGCCATGGGCCGGGCCGGTTTTGTGCGCCACCCGGGCGAATGGTGGCACTTCAGCTGGGGTGACCAGCTCTGGGCCTGGCAGACCGGCCATCTCGAAGCCCGTTACGGCCGACTCGGGGCCCCGGTCTGAAGCAGCGTCTCCAGGGTCTGGGGAGGCAGGGACTGGCAGTGGTCCCCGAAGCTGCTGCGGCCCGCGCCCTCGTCACGCCAATGGCGCAACAGGGGCCTGAGGGTGTCCTCCAGGGCCTCCAGGGGCATGGCGTCCAGCACCGGCCTGGCGAGGCGGGTGAGCCGCGGACTCCCCCCCAGCCAGAGCTGGTAGGTGTCCACACCACTGCCCACCAGGGCCAGTTCGGCCATGTAGGGCCTGGCGCAGCCATTGGGACAGCCGGTCATGCGCACCAGAATCGGCTCGTCGATGGCTTCTGCCGCCAGCAGGGCCTCGAGCCGCTCCAGCACCTGCGGCAGCACCCGTTCGGATTCGGTGATCGCCAGGCCGCAGGTGGGGAGCGCCGGGCAGGCGATGGCGTGGCGGCTGAGCAGGCTGGTGTGGGAGGGATCCGCCCAGCCGAGGTCGGCGAGGGCCTGGGCGATCTCCTGGCGCTGACCCGCACCGATCTGACACAGCAGCAGATCCTGGTTGGGCGTGAGTCGCACCTCGAGCTGGTAGCGCTGCACCAGCTGGCGCAGGCCGCGCTTCCGCTCTCCCTCCAGGCGACCGCACAGCAACGGCAGGCCCACGAACCAGAGGCCATCGCCCTGGGGATGCCAGCCAAGGCCGTCTTCCAGGGTGGGTTCGGGCTCCCGCTCGAGCGGCGCAAGGGTGCCACTGAAGTAGCGCTGCAGTTCGGTGCGGAACCAGTCCAGGCCGCGGTCGTGCAGCAGGTACTTGAGGCGGGCATGGCGGCGCTGCTCCCGGTCGCCGTGGTCCCGCTGGAGCGCCACCACGGCCTGCACCAAGGCGAGCACATCTCCCCCCTTGACGTAGCCGAGGGCGTCGGCGGTGCGGGCGAAGGTCTCCTCCTTACGGTGGGTGCGGCCCATGCCACCCCCGACGTACACATTGCAGCCCCTCAGCCGTCCACCGCGGTCCGTGAAGGCCACCAGCCCCAGGTCCTGGGTCAGCAGGTCAACGGCATTGTCTCCGGGAACAGTGACCGCCACCTTGAACTTGCGGGGCAGATAGGTGGCTCCGTAGAGCGGTTCCTGGGGATCACCGCTGAACACGGCCCCCTCCTGTTGCTGACGTCGCTGGCGACGCACCGCCACCGAAGGCTTGAACCGGTACCGCTTCTCCCCGTCCACCCAGAGGTCGAGGTAGGCACCGGCCGCTGCTTCGGGGGCCAGCAGATCCGCGATGTCGTCGGCGAGGCGCCGGGCCACCGGATAGCCACCACTCTGGTAAGGGGCCGCCGGCGCCATCACGTTGCGGTTGATGTCCCCGCAGGCCGCCAGGGTCGAGCCCAGGTGGCGCACGATCGTGCCGACCACGGTCTTCAGATCCTGTTTGGGAATGCCATGGAGCTGGAACGCCTGGCGGGTGGTCGCCCGCAGGCTGCCGCTGCAGTAGGTGTCCGCCAGATCATCGAGGGCCAGGTACAGGGCCGCAGGAATGCGTCCGGCGGGGCTGCGCAGGCGCAGCATCATTCCCCAGTCCTTGTCCTCTCCCTTGCGGCGGTGGTCGCGGTTGTCCTGCTGGTATGACCCGTGGAACTTGAGAATCTGAACCGCCGGCTCACTGAACGACGACCCGCCGGCAGCCAGTTCCCCTACAAGCGGATCCCGAAGGTGATCACTGGAGGCCTTGAGACGCTCGGACTTGGAGAGGCCGTTGGAGCTGGGATCTGAGAGGGCGGTCACGGTCAGGAGCGAAGTCCTTTGCAGAAGCGGTCTTCTGACCCTAAAGAATGGACGCCACCGCGGGGGACCCCAGGCTCCGCGCCACTCCGCTTCATAAAGTCAGCTGCTGACGCCGGCACCCTTTGGCCACCTTCCTGCTCGAGATCGGCAGCGAGGAGCTGCCCGCCGATTTCGTCCGCCTTGCCCTGCCCCAGCTGGAGCGGCTTGTGCAGAACGATCTGGCGGCCCAGCGGCTGCCTTTCAGCGACCTGCAGCTGCTGGGCAGCCCCCGTCGGCTGGCGGTGCTGGTGGAGGGTCTGCCTGGGCGCCAGGAGGATCTGAAGGAAGAGCGCAAGGGCCCCCCGGCCGGCCAGGCCTTCGCCGACGGGCTGCCGACTGCAGCTGCCATCGGCTTTGCCAGCCGCTGCGGCGTCGATCCCGCCAGCCTCGAGGTGCGTGACACCCCCCGGGGTCCCTTCGTCTTCGCCACTGTCCGCCAGGCGGGTCTGGCTACGGCTGAGGTGCTGCCGACCCTGGTGCCCGGCTGGATCAACGGTCTCCAGGGTCGTCGCTTCATGCGCTGGGGTGACGGCGACAGCCGCTTCCCCAGGCCGGTGCGCTGGCTGGTGGCCCTGCTCGACGACGCCGTGTTGCCGGTGGCCCTTGCCGATGCCGATCCGCCGGTGCAGGCCGATCGCATCAGCCGCGGGCATCGTCTCGTCACCCCCCTGGTGCCGCTGGCGACGGCAGGCGACTATCTCCCTGCCCTGGCGGCGGCAGGGGTGACGGTGGACCGTCACCAGCGGGCCGAAGCGATCCGCTCCGCGGTGGACACCATGGCCCGCCGGTTGCAGGCCACCCCTGACCTGCCGCAGGAGCTGTTCGACGAACTCGTGGACCTGGTCGAGGCCCCGCTGCCGATTGAGGGGCAGATCGCCCCGGAAGCCCTCGCCCTGCCCCCGGAGGTGCTGTGCACGGTGATGCGCTCCCACCAGCGCTATGTGCCCTTCTACAAAGCTGGCGCCAGCATCGACCCCCTGGCCCTGGAGGCCGGTGATGTGTTGCTGCCCCGCTTCCTGTGCATCGGCAACGGGCGCCCTGAGGCCAGCGACCTGGTGCGGCAGGGGAATGAACGGGTGCTGCGGGCCCGACTGGCTGATGCCGCCTTCTTCATCGCCGCTGACCGGTCCGTGGCGAGCATCGACCGTCGGGAACAGCTGGCCCGGGTCACCTTTGCTGAGGGTCTGGGCAGCCTCAGGGATCGGGTCGATCGCCTGGAATGGTGCACCGACGTGCTGCTGGATGCCCTGGCCATCGGCGGGGACGATGCTGACCACGCCCGCCGGGCAGCTCATCTGTGCAAGCACGACCTCGTCAGTCAGATGGTCGGCGAGTTCCCTGAGCTGCAGGGGGTGATGGGGGGGAAATACCTGCTTGCGGAGGGGGAACCGCGACAGGTGGCCCTGGC
>CAMASU010000100.1 GCA_945861105.1 Synechococcus sp. UW140 | reverse complement strand
GAGGGCCTCAGCCGCGCCGGGGACCCTCGCCGTGAACAGGGGCGCGAGCGCTTCCTCCAGCGCTGGGGGGACTGGCTGCGCCTGGACCCGGCCGTGCACCCGGCCCTGAGCCGCACCCATCGCCGCCTGCGGCCGGAATGACCGAGATCCGGCTGCTCGCCTTTGAGCTCGAGAACGGCTCACGACGGGGCATTTTTCAGGTGCTCAAGGCGCTGATGCTCGGCCTGGAGGCCGAGGCCACGGATCAGGCATCCACGGATCAGGCATCCACGGATCGACCGCTGCGGCTGTCGTTGGTGCCGCCGGTGCCCGGGCGGCCGTTCCTGGACCCCCTCCGCGATCCCCTGGCGTCGGGGGGGGAGAGCGTCACGGTGGCCACCAAGCCGCCCAAGCCGCTCGTGCGTCGGATCAAGGCGGTGTTGCTGCCGCTTGACCGTCTCGTGCCGCTGCCCCTCAGCCGGGGGCTGCTGGCCCTGGCCCTGGCGCTGCCCGCCGGCTGCTGGCGCTGGCTGGGGCGGTGGCTGGCCCGTCGCCCCTCCCTGGCCTACTGGGCCCTGGGCAACACTGTGCTCGCCTCGCTGCCGGTGGTGGCCAGCGCCGGCCGCCGACCCGGCCGCTGGACCGTGGCCCTCTCCCCCAGCCTCTACGTCCCCCCGGCCGGGGAACGGCTGGCCACGGTCATCCACGACCTCATTCCCCTCGACTATCCGCGACACCACGGTGAGGAGGCCGGCGAATGGCAGCGGCGCCTCGACCATTCGCTCGCCTGCAGTGATCTGCTGCTGGCTGTCAGCGAAGGCACCGCCGATCGGCTGCGCCGCTACAGACCCGGCTGCAGCCCCCGGGTGCGGGTGGTGCGGCCGTCGGTGTCCGAACAGGGGCAGCCACGGCTGCAGGCCCCTCCCCTGCGATCCACGGATTCACTGCGGCTGTGCTGCATCGGCTCCCTCGAGCCCCGCAAGAACCTGCATGGGCTGCTTGAGGCGCTGGCCCTCGTGCACCGGGGCGTGATCGACCTCGATGTGGCCGGTGCCGAGGCCGATGAAGCTTCGGGCTACGCCGACCAGATCCGTGCCCGGGCGGTCGAGATCGAGGAACGGCAGGGCCATCGCCTGCGGTTCCACGGGCGGGTGAGTGCCGAGCGAAAGCAGGCGCTGCTGGCCGAGGCCCATGCACTCGTGTACGTGCCGCTGATGGAGGGGGGCGCCCTGCCCATCCTCGAAGCCCAGCTGCAGGGGTTGCCCACCCTGGTGAGTGACCTGGCCGTGTTTCGCGAACTGGTGGCCGCCGATCGGGCTTACTTCTGCCCTCCGGATGATCCGCAGGTGATGGCGGCGACCATCGAGCGGCTCTGGGACGATCTGCTGAAGGGGGTGGCACGGCAACCCGATGGCGACGCCCTGGCGCCCTACGCCAGTCCCCGCCGCTATGCCAGGGCGCTGCTGGCAGCCCTGGCCCGGGGTTGAGCCGGTGGCTGCACCGCTGGCCCTGTTCAACGGCAGCTACGTGGGTGCCCGCCCCACCGGCATCGGTGTGGTGGCGAGGGACCTGGCCGCCAGTCTCGATCCGGCCCTGGTGACGGCCGTCTGGCCCGCCGGCCTCTCCCCCGACGCCGGCAGCCGCGGCCACGTCCGCCGTCTGCGCTGGACCCAGGCGACGCTTCCCGGCCTGTGGCGCCGCAGCGGGGCTGCCCTGCTGCTGTCGCCCCTGCCCGAGGCACCGCTGCTGGCCGGGGTTCCCTCGGTGGTGCTGGCCCATGATCTGCTGCCCCTCCGCTACCCCCAGCTGACGCCCCTGCTGGCCTACCACCTGGCCTACGTGCCCCTGGTGCTGCACCGAGCCCGGCATGTGCTCTGCAATTCCGAGGCCACCGCCCGTGAGGTGCACGGACGCCTCGGGGTTCCCCTGGCTCGGCTGTCGGTGCTGCGCCTCGGTTTCGCCGCCGGCCTGCTGCGCCCGCTGGGGTTGGCGCGGGGCCCCGAGCTGCTGGTGCTGGGGCGCCATGACCCCCACAAGAACCTGGCGCGCCTGCTGCGGGCCTTTGCCCTGGCGGCCGCGGCCGATGCCGAGCTGACGTTGCATCTGGTGGGTCCCCACGACCGCCGTTACACCCCCCGCCTGCAGCAGCTCAGCCGGGAGCTGGGCATCGCCGACCGCTGCCGCTGGACCGCCTGGGTGTCAGACGAGGAACGCTTGCAGCTGCTCAACCGTGCCCTCGCCCTTGTCATGCCCAGCCTCTGGGAGGGGTTCGGCCTGCCGGCCCTGGAGGCGATGGCCTGCGGGACACCGGTGCTGGCCTCCACCGCTGGAGCCCTGCCGGAGGTGGTGGGTGCCGCTGCCCTGCCCCTGGATCCCCGGGATGTGGCCCAGATGGCCTCGGCGCTGGGACGGCTCCGGTCGGATCGCGGGCTGGCGGTGCAGCTGGCGGCGGCGGGTCCGGCCAGGGCAGCGGAGTTCAGCTGGAGCCGGTCGGCCCGGGAGCTGGAGGGGCGTCTGCGGAGTCTGGTTCGCTGAGCACGGGGGCCGGCAGCAGCACGCCGCCCGGCCGTGCAAGCCGCAGGCAGGGGATTCCAGCGGCGGCGGCCGCCGCCTCATCGGCATCCGAATCACCGATGTGCCACACCTGGGCGGCCGGCAGCTCCAGCAGTTCGAGGGCCCTGGTGAGGGGGGCCGGATCGGGTTTGGCGGCCCCCACCTCGGAGGACACCACGACCCCTTCAAGGGCATTGCGCAGCCCCAGCCGCTGCAGCAATCGGTGCAGCCGGCGGTCGAAGTTGCTGACCACCACCAGCCGCAACCCCCGCTGGCGCCAGCGGTCGAGGGCTGTCGGCACCTCGGGGTACACCCCCCAGGGTTCCGGGTCGGCGAAACGGTCGAAGAGGTCAGCCGCCAGACCCATCGGCAACTGCGGCACCCCCACTCCGGCGAAGGTGGTGGCGATCCGCTGCTGCCACCAGTGGCGTTCGGCCTGTTCGAGGTGGGCGGCGGCGGTGCCGGGGAAAGCCAGGGGCGGCGCGCTGCGGTAGGCCTGCAGGAAGGCCCGATCCAGCGCGGCGGCCTCGAGCGTGAGGCCATGGTCGGCGGCGGCTTCGGCATAGAGCTCTCCGACCGGTCGCCGCAACCCGATGAGGGTGCCCATGGCATCGAGCAGCAGGGCGCGGGGGCGGGTCATGGCCGAGCCGTGGTGGCGCCACGGTCGACCAGCCAGTCGGCGGCGGCCAGCAGGGGCAGGGTGCCGGGCAGGCGGGTGAGGTAGGTGAGCCGGCGCAGGGTCTGGGCTGCCGGACCCGCGAGGGTGAGTCCCATGCCTGTGAGGGTGGCTTCGCCGACCCCCAGGCTGAGCATTTCGCCCAGGTCGTTCCACTGGAACGGTTCGAGGGGGTCGCCGGCCAGGGACCGACGCAGGTTGGTCGCCAGCAGCTTCGCCTGCTGCATCGCCACCTGGGCGCTGGAGGGCAGCTCGGGATCATGGGGCACCCAGGCCCCATCGCCGAGGGCGAAGACACCAGGGTGCCCCTCCACCTGCAGGGTCGCTGTGCAGCTCAGCCGGCCGCGGGCGTCGTTGCCGACAGCCAGTCCCAGCGGCCGCGGCCGACTGCCCGCTGTCCAGACCAGAGCGTCGAGGGGCAGGGATTCACGCATGGTCTGTCCATCGGCCAGCCAGTCCAGGTCCACCCCGTCAGCCGTCACCTGCCGCACGCGGGTGCCGCAGCGCAGCCGCACGTCCCGCCGTGCCAGGGCTTCGAGGGCCCGGTCGCGGTTGAAGGCGCGGCAGCCCGTCAGGGCTTCGGGCCCGGCCTCCAGCAGTTCCACCACCGCTCGACCCATCAGCAGGTCGGCCAGCTTGCAGGCCAGTTCAACGCCGGTGGGACCGGCCCCCACCACCGCCAGCCGCTGCAGGGGACGCTGGCTCTGCCGCAGCGCCTCGACCCGGCGGCGCAGGCGCAGGACGTCGTCAAGGGTGCGGAAGAACAGCGCGTGGTCGCGCACCCCGGGGATGCCGTGGTCGTGATCGTCGGCGCCGCAGGCCAGCACCAGCCGCTGCCATTCGAGCCGCTGGCCAGCGGCCGTCGACAGGGTGCGTGTGGCCGGATCGATGGCCGTCACCCGGTCCTGCAGCCAGCCGATGCCACGGCCGGGCAGGAGACTGTTGTAGGTCGGTGCCACGGTCCAGGCCGGCAGTTCACCGCTGAGCACTTCGTAAAGCAGCGGCGAAAAGACGAATCGCTCGGCCGGTTCCACCATCAGCAGCGGCGGATGGTCCGGGTGGCGGGCGAGCTCCAGGGCCGTGGTGAGGCCACCGAAGCCACCACCCACGATCACGATCGGGGCTGACACGGATCCGCTCATCTCCGCCGAGCCTAGTGGGATCTCCAGGGCCCCCGCCGCGATGCGGCAGGCTGGGAGGGAAGATGAAGCATCAGTTGACAGCGCTCGTGGACGGGAGCCAGCGGGGGGCCGATGGGAGGGCAGGGGGGCTGTCACCCCCGGACGATCTTGATGCCCCGGGTCTGTTGCGCTGGGCCAAGGATCGGTTCGGGGCCGGTTTCGCCGCCACCACCAGCTTCGGCATCCAGTCGGCGGTGCTGCTGCATCAGCTGGCAGGCCTTGATGAGCCGGTGCCGGTGTACTGGATCGACACCGGCTACCTCCATGCCGAGACCTACCGCTATGCCGAGCAGCTCACCGAGCTGCTCGGCCTCGACCTGCGGGTGGTGCTGCCGGAGCTCAGCCCGGCGCGCATGGAGGCCCTGTATGGGTGTCTCTGGGAGCAGGACGACGACCTCAGCCAGGAGACCTACCACCGTCTGCGCAAGGTGGAGCCGCTGGACCGGGCCCTGGAGGCCGGTGGCGTGACCTGCTGGGCCAGTGGTGTCAGGGCCGGCCAGACCGACCACCGGGCCGGCATGCGTCCCCTGGAGCAGATCCGGGGGCGATGGAGTCTGCGGCCGCTGCTGGGTTGGACCAGCCGCGACGTGTACTACTACCTGCAGGAGCATGGGCTGCCCCAGCATCCGCTGTTCAACCAGGGCTACACCTCGGTCGGGGACTGGCATTCCAGCGCGCCGGACGATGGCCAGGGCCGTTCCAGCCGCTTCGGTGGACGGCGGCAGGAATGTGGCATCCACCTGCCCTCGCCGCTGGTGGAAGGTGCCGGCATCTGACCCCCTCCGCCACCTGCTGCTGATCGGCAACAGCCGCTGGCACTGGGGTGAATGTGTCGGTCCGCGGCTGCAGCGCCACTGGGACGGGGAGGCCGTCGCTGATCCACCGCTGCCCGATGGCTGGGCCGCCGTCGGCCCCCTGCCGCCGGCGGCGGATCGCGATCCCTGGCGTCAGCGGCAGCTGACCAACCGCCATGTGCCCCTGCGGGACCTGCCCGACCACGTCGGCATCGACCGGGCTCTGGCGGCCTGGGCCGCCTGGACCCGCAGCGATGGACCTGTGCTGGTGGTGGATGCCGGCACCGCCCTAACCCTGACCGTTGTGGCCAGCGATGGACGGTTTGTTGGGGGGCGGATTCTTGCCGGTGTCCGACTGCAGCTGCAGGCCCTGCATCAGGGCACCCGGCTGCTGCCCCAGGCGCCGGGGGGCGGTGTCGCGGCACTGGAGGACCCCTGGCCCCGGGCCACGGCGGCAGCCATGGTCACCGGAGTGGTCGAGGGGTTGGCTGCAGCCGTGGCCGGAGCCTGGAACGAACGGCCCCGGAACCCAGGCGAGGCAGGGTCATGGCGGCTCTGGCTCACCGGCGGTGACGGTCCCTGCCTCGAGCCGTTGCTGCAGCGGCGCGGCCTGGCGGTGCTGCTCGCCCCTGCCCTGGCACTGGAGGCCATGGCGCAGCTCAGTCCAGCCCGAGATCCCTGAGGATGTCGTCGGCCATGGTGTCGGCCTTGACTTTCGTGTAGATCCGTTCCAGCCGGCCTTCACCGTCGATGACGAAGGTGTGCCGCATCATCCCCATGTACTCACGGCCCATGAACTTCTTGAGGCCGTAGCTCTCGTAGGCGGCCGCCACCGGACAGGGTTCAGCGTCGGTGAGCAGCGTGAAGGGGAGGTCGTATTTGGCCACGAACTTGCCATGGCTGGTGGTCCCGTCCTTGCTCACCCCCAGAACCCGGATGCCATGGGCTTCAAAGGCCGCCCAGCGGTCACGGAAATTGCAGGCCTCCTTGGTGCAGCCAGGGGTGTCGTCCTTGGGATAGAAGTACAGAACGACCCGCTGGCCCCGGAGGTCAGCCAGGGCCACCGGCTCCCCGGACTGGTCGGGGAGGGTGAAGTCGGGGGCGGGGTCACCGATGGAGAGGGCCATGCAGGGAGGGCGTTGCGGGCTGCGATGCGGCCGAGCCTAGGCACCCAGCCTCCGGACCCACCGCTAGCGTCAGCACGCCTGCCGGAACCCGATGCCGAGACCTTTCAGGGTTGGACTCCTTCTTCTCCTTGGACTTCTCGGACTGGGTGGTCTCCTCCGGTTGCAGATCCTGCCTCCGCCCCTCGCGCGGGTCGGCCGTGACGACACCTTCACGCGGTTGGAGGCCCGCGAGTCGCTGCTCGAGGTGCGCCAGCAGGCGGCCTCGCTGCTCACCCTGTTCGTGGGTGGTGAGATCACAAGGCATTACTGGGGAGGCTTCACGCCTTACTTCGACGTGCTCGGAATGGAGGTGCCCCCCACCTTTGAGACCGACCTGACCGTCAGTGAGGATCGGGCCCGACTCAGCCTGCGACCCCGGCGTCAGGCCGAGCAATACCTTGCCGAAGTGCGGCTGTTCGAGAACATGCCGCGCGGCATGGCCTGCCGCGGCCAGGGCAAAGCCGGACCGTTTCTGGAGCAGGGCCGTCGTCTCGCCTGTCCCAGGGGATGGACATCCCTGGAGGATCCGCTGGTCCGCCAGGATTCTGTCTCGCGTTGAGACCTGAAAGCAACCGAAAGACAGTTGGCGGTTTTCTCCCGGCCGGCTAATTTACGATTGACGTGTTCCTCACTCCCATGCAGAAGCGCCTTGTTTCCGGCGTTTTCGCCGCCTCGCT
>CAMASU010000099.1 GCA_945861105.1 Synechococcus sp. UW140 | reverse complement strand
GTGCTGAAGCGGAAGCCGCGGGTGGGGTCGTACTTCTCGACACCCCGCTCCAGGCCGAGGGTGCCCTCCTGCACCAGATCGAGCAGCTCCATGCCACGGTTCTGGTACTTCTTGGCTACCGCCACCACCAGCCGCAGGTTGGCCTGGATCATCCGTTCCTTGGCCCGTCGGCCCCGGTGCAGCTGCTGCTGCAGCTCGGCGGCCGTCACCCCGAGTCTGTCGGCCCAGGCGGCGGTGCCCTGCTGCAGGGTCTGGCGCAGGTCGGCCAGGTCGAGCTCAGCGGCGCTGGCCCACTGCCCCTGGCTTGGCTGATGGCCCAGGCGGCTGGTCTCCCGCAGCCTCACCTCCTCGAGGGCTTCAAGCCGGCCGATGGCCCCGTCCTCCCGGGCCAGCCGCTGCCGCTCCTGCAGCAGCGTCTCACGCCGTTGCACCAGCCGGGCCAAGGTCAGCTCCTCCTCGTGGGTGAGCAGATCGACGCGGCCGATGTCCTGCAGGTACAGGCGCACCAGGTCAGCCGAAGGGCGGCGCTGCGATGGGGCCGGCGGCTGGGACAACGACGGAAGGATGGACCAGTCTCAGCCTGGACTCCGGCGGCAGATGGCGGGTCAATTGTCTGGTTGTCTTCGCTATCGCCCGCCTGGTCTGCGCTAACGCCCGGCCGTGGCTTCGGCTTCCTCCCAGGTGCTGGCCACATGCAGCTCCTGCAGCTGCTTCGGGCTGACGCCGGCCGGCGCCTGGGTCAGCAGGCAGCGGGCCTGCTGGGTCTTGGGGAAGGCGATGGTGTCGCGGATCGATTCCTCCCCCGCCAGCAGCATCACCATCCGGTCGAGGCCGAAGGCGATGCCGCCGTGGGGGGGAGCCCCCAGGTCGAGGGCCTCCATCAGGAACCCGAACTGGGCCTCGGCCTCTTCGGTGGGCAGGCCGATGGTCTGCAGCACCTGGCGCTGCAGGGCTGAATCGTGGATGCGCAGGGAGCCCCCCCCCAGCTCAAGGCCATTGAGCACCAGGTCGTAGGCCTGGGCGCGGGCCGTGGGCAGCCGTTCGGCCCATTGGTCGGCCTCGCTCCCCAGGTCGGCCACGTTCGGGGCGCAGAAGGGATGGTGCAGCGCCTCGAGACGGTTCTCGTCGGCGTTGAATTCGAACATCGGGAAGTCGACCACCCAGAGGAAGTTCCAGCTGCTGTTGTCGCGTTCGGCTGGCACCAGACCCAGCTCGCGCGCCAGAAACTGGCGCACCCGATCGAGGGCCTTGTTGACCGTGGCGGTGTCTCCGGCACCGAACAGCAGCAGGGTGCCTGGCTGGGCGTTGGTGCGGGCCAGCAGTTCGGCCTTCTGCGCCTCCGACAGGTTGTCCTTGATGGCGCCGATTGTGTCGATCTCGCCGCCTTCCCGCACGCGGATGAAGGCCAGGCCGCCGGCCCCGGCCTTCTGGGCTTCGCTGAACACATCACCCCCGGGTTTGATGCGCACGTTGCTGATGGCGTCGTTGCCCCCCGGCACCGCGATCACCTTCACGGCGCCGCCGGCGGCCACGGCGCCGGAGAACACCTTGAAGCCCATGCCGGCGACGATGTCGCTGACCGTCACCAGTTCCAGGCCGTAGCGGGTGTCGGGCCGGTCGGTGCCGTAGCGCTCCATCGCTTCGTGCCAGGTGAGGCGGGGGAACGGCAGGGGCAGCTCAACCCCCTTCACCTGCTGCCAGATGGCCGCGATCAGGCCTTCGTTCAGGGCCAGGATCTGCTCCTGATCCAGGAAGCTCATCTCCATGTCCAGCTGGGTGAATTCCGGCTGGCGGTCGGCCCGCAGGTCTTCGTCGCGGAAGCAGCGGGCGATCTGGTAGTAGCGCTCGATGCCGCCCACCATCAGCAGCTGCTTGAACAGCTGGGGCGACTGGGGTAGGGCGAACCACTCACCGCCGCACACCCGGCTGGGCACCAGGTAGTCGCGGGCGCCTTCGGGGGTGGAGCGGGTGAGCACGGGGGTTTCGACCTCCAGGAACCCCTCGCCTTCGAGGTACCCGCGGATCGCCCGCACCGTGGCGTGGCGCAGCTGCAGGTTGCGGGCCATGCGGGCCCGGCGCAGGTCGAGGTAGCGATGGCGCAGGCGCAGCTCTTCGCGGGTGTTCTCCTCGTCGTGCACCGACACGGCAAAGGGCAGCACGCCCTTCACGCTGTTGAGCACGGTGATGGCACTGGCCAGCACTTCCACCCGGCCGGTGGTCAGCTTGTCGTTGATGGCGTCGGCGGGACGCTCGCGCACCGTGCCCTCCACCTGGATCACCGTTTCGTTGCGCAGGTGTTCGGCCACGGCGAAGGCCGCCGCCCCCAGGTCGGGGTCGACCGTGATCTGCACCGTGCCGCTGCGGTCCCGCAGGTCAATGAAGATCACGCCGCCGTGGTCCCGCCGCCGGTCCACCCAGCCGCACAGCTGCACATCGTGGCCGGCATGGTCGGCGCGCAGGTCGCCGCACCCGTGGCTGCGCATGGTGAACCGCATCTGAATGGCGGATTTTCCCATGGCGCCCCCTGGGCCCCGCGGCCACCGACGATGGAGGCCCTGGCCTCTTCTGATCTGCGATGAACCGTCGGCCGCTGCTGCTGGGTGCCGCCATGGCCTGCGTCGGCGGCGTTGCGGCCCTGGGGGCCCCCCGTTCGGCGCAGGCCGACGCCGGGCCTGAAGCGGCCGATCTGCAGGCCCGTCTGCAGGTGTGCACCCCGGCGGATGCCCTGGGCCGTCTGCAGCAGGGCAATGACCGATTCGTGCAGGCCTGGGGGGCCGCCCGGGCCGCCGATGACCCCGGCCGCCGCATGCAGGTGCTGGCCAGCCTCTGGCAGAACAACTGCCAGATCGATCCGCTGGCGCTGGCCGATGGTCAGAAGCCCTTCGCGGCGGTGCTGTCGTGCGCTGATTCTCGGGTCGATCCCGGCTGGCTGTTCGCCTGTGGCGCCGGGGAACTGTTTCAGGTGCGCAGCGCCGGCAACACCGCCTTCGCCGAAGCGGTGGCCTCCCTTGAATATGCGGTGGGGCTGCTGGCCACGCCGCTGATCCTGGTGCTGGGCCACAGCGGCTGTGGCGCGGTGCAGGCAGCCCTGGGGCACGAACCGCTCACGCCCCTGCTCGAAGACCTGGTGGCACCCATCCGCGCTGGCCTGCGGCCCGGTGACGATCTCACCCAGGCCGTGCAGGCCAACGTGCGACGGGTCGTCGGTGACCTTGGGCGCCGCAGTGAGCTGATCCGGCTGGCCGTGGCCGGCGGCCGCCTGCAGGTCGTGGGGGCCTATGCCGACATCGCCAGCGGCCGGGTCACCCTGCTCTGAGGCGATCGCCTCAGGTGCGGCGGTAGAAGGGACGCCGCACCACGGTCGCCTCTTCGTGGCGGCCCCGGATCTCGACCGCCACGGTGCTGCCGAGGCGGGCCAGGGCGGTGGGCACGTAGGCCAGGGCGATGGGGCGTTCGAGGGTGGGGGACCAGCCACCACTGGTGACCTCGCCCACCACTGCACCGTCGTGCAGCACCGGATAGCCGTGGCGGGCGATGGCGCGGCCCTGCAGCTGCAGCCCCACCAGCCGGCGGCCCACGCCGTCGGCGGTCTGCTGCTCGAGGGCTTCGCGGCCGATGAAGTCGTGGGGCATCTCGAGGTGCACCAGCCAGCCCAGGCTGGCCTCAAGGGGGCTGGTGGCGGCATCCATGTCGCTGCCGTACAGGTGCATCGCCGCATCCAGCCGCAGGCTGTCGCGGGCCCCCAGGCCGCAGGGGGCGACCCCTTCGGCCAGCAGCCGCTGCCAGAGGGCCACACCGGCCTCGCGGCTCAGCAGCAGTTCGAAGCCGTCTTCGCCCGTGTAGCCGGTGCGGGCTGCGAACACCGCAGCCCCATCGATGTGCAGGTCGCGATGGCCGAAGCGCGGCAGGCCCGCCAGGCTCTCGCCGCAGAGGCGCTCGAGCAGGGCCGGGGCCTCGGGACCCTGCAGGGCCAGCAGCACCCCGTCGCCTTTGATGTCAGCGATGGCGATGCCCTGGGGTTCGAGCTGTTGACGCAGCCAGGCGGTGTCGGTGTCGGCGCAGGCGGCGTTGATCACGGTCACCACTTCGGCGCTGCCGTCGACCACCCCGCGGTCGTAGATGATCAGGTCATCGCGGATGCCACCGGCCTCGTTGAGCAGCACCGTGTACTGGGCTTCGCCGGGCCCGATGCGCTGCAGATCACTGGGCACCAGCGACTGCAGGGCTCCCTTGACGTCATCCCCCCGCAGGCGCAGCACCCCCATGTGGGAGATGTCGAACATCCCCACCCGTTCGCGCACGGCCCGATGTTCGGCGATCACGCCGGCGAACTGCACCGGCATTTCCCAGCCGGCGAAGGGGACGAGACGGCCGCCGGCCTCGCGGCAGGCCTCATGCAGGGGAGTGCGACGCACGGGGGGACGGCAGGTCGCGGGATCCTATGGAGATTCGGAACAGAACTGGAGATTCGGAACAGAACGGGTAGGGAATCGATCGAGAACCTGCTGATTCGGTCCCCCACCCTTGGCCTTACGGATGGGGCTCCCTACGTTGGGCGCCACCCCCCGGCCTCCGCCATGGCCCCGCGACCCAGCTGTCGCTCCTGCCGCCACTGCCAGCCCGCCGGTTCCCTCGCCTGGTGTCGGCTGCGGCGGCTGGCGCTGCATCCCGAACTCACCGCTGATCTCAGCTGCCATCACTGGACGGCCAGTGCTCCGCGGCTGCCACAGCTGCCCGATGGTGGTGCCGGTGCCGCCGGCGACCCCCTCGAAGGTGCGCAGCTGCCGCTCATGGGGCTGGGGCTGCCGCGAGGCTGAGGATCAGGCTGCGCACCACCTTGGCGGCCAGAACGCTGCTCACGTCACTGGGATCCAGGGCGGGGGCCAGTTCCACCACGTCGGCGGCCACCAGCCGCTGCCCTTGCAGGGCGGCCACCACTCCCGCGAAGTCGGCCCAGCAGAACCCACCCGGTTCGGGGGTGCCGGTGCCGGGCAGCACCGCAGGATCGAACCAGTCGAGGTCGACCGTCAGGTAGATGGGGCGGCCGCGGAGGGCGTCGAGGGCCGCCGGCAGCTGGGCCAGCTGCAGCAGCCGTTGCTCCTGCCGCAGCTCTGCGAATTCCTCCCGGGTGCCACTGCGGATGTCGAGCTGCAGCAGGGTGCCGCTGGGCAGCACCTCCAGGCAGCGACGCATGGCGCAGGCGTGGCTGTGGCGGCTGCCCAGCCAGCTGTCGCGCAGGTCGGCATGGGCATCGAGCTGCAGCAGCACCAGGTCGGGATGGCGGGCCGCCACCGCCGCCACGGCGCCGCTGCTGATCGAGTGTTCACCGCCCAGCATCAACGGGCGCAGGTTCTGGTCGAGCACCGCCTCGGTGGCCCGACGCACGGCCTCGACCACGGGTTCGGGGGCGCCGTGGGGGCAGTCGACCGCCCCCAGGTCGGCGTAGGCCACGTCGGCCAGGTCGCGGTCGAGCTGTGGGTCGTAGGTCTCCAGCCCTTCGCTCACCGCCCGGATGGCGGCCGGCCCGAAGCGGGTGCCGGGCCTGAAGGACGTGGTGCCGTCGTAGGCGACACCGAACAGGGCGACGCTGCAGCCGGCCGGGTCGCGGCGGGCGCCCATGAACACGCCGCCGTCGGTGACGAGCAGGCCGCTTGTGGGGGTGCCAACTGCTTTGTTGGAGTGGTTAATCATGTCTCCAATCTGCCAGCTGGCGTAGCCGACGAAGAGGAAGCTGCATGGTCCCCCCTCAACATGTGCCGACACCTGTCCTGGTGCTCGGCACTGACGAACCTGACCAGGTCATTGCTTATTTCTATCTCTTCCTTATCTCTTCCTTTGGAAACAGGACTGATCAGGCCAGGGGCGGGGTGCCGATCAGGGTGGTGGGCTTGTATGAGACGATCAGGTCGTCGAAGTCCCGATCCCCTCCCCCGTAAAGGTCTTCGAACCCGAAGACGTTGTCGCCAAGCACCTGGAAGTGCTGCACCCCATCGGCATTGGCCTCGTTGAATGCGAAGAACGTGTGCCGTGTTGTGCCGGCCTCCACGTCGGCCAGGGGGGCGAGCATGAAGGCGTCCGACACCTTGACGCTTCTGGAGGTTGTGCTGTTGTCAGAGGCGGAGAGTGAGGAGAGACTGCTCACCAGGCTGGCCCTCGCAGCCACCTCATAGCCTGGCTGGCCAGGCATGATCGGTCCGCCAGTGACCGGGTCGGCCACCGCACCGCTGGTGTTGAGCACCCGGTAGAAGCTCACGTTTGAGTCGTAACCGGCTTCCCGGGCCAGTTCGAGCACACCGGCAACCTCAGCGTCGCCCAGGCCGGTGAGGTCGAGCACGGCTGCCTGATGCTGCTGGCGGGCCACGAAGCCGGCCAGCGACACTTCCTCCTCCTGGAGAGCCAGCTGGATGGAGATGCCTGACCGCTGGGAGTGCAGCGTGGCCACCTCGCCAGCCGTGGAGGTGCTGACCTCCAGAGTGCCGATGCTGTTGGCTAACCGATCAAGGGTGGTGGAGCGGTCCGCGATGTCCCCGATCGTGAGGTCCAACAACTCCAGGAACACCAGCCGATCGCCCGTGGTGAATTGCAGCTCACGCGAGAGTGACGTGTTGCTGCCCAAGCTTGGGGTGTTGCTGTTCTCGAGCGTGCCGCCGAGGAGTTGGATGCGCCCCCTGAGGCTGCCGACTGTCATCAGGCTCGGATCCCACGTTTCCGTTGCCCCCAGCACCACATAGCCCACCTGGTTCGAGGTGCTGCCCGATTGCACCAGGGAGCTGGAGGCAAACACCGCCGCCGTCAGCGGATCGGCTGTGGTGGCGCCGATCGTGAGGATCGGTGAGTTGACCGAGGCACTGAACTGATGCATCTGCATCAGTTCACCGAAGGTGCCCGGATCCTCAATCACACCGGGCTGGTCATCGCGATCGCCCCGTGAACCGTCCACGTAGTTCAGCTCTGCGATCAGCGGCTGCCCCGGGCCGAGGTTGAACAGCCTTGCCCCTGTGAGGCTGTTGGCGTCGTACAGGAAGGCGTTGGGGGTGAGGTCAGTGTCCGCGAAGTAGGTGAACGCTTGCCCGGAGGTGCGCTGCGTCAGGCC
>CAMASU010000098.1 GCA_945861105.1 Synechococcus sp. UW140 | reverse complement strand
GCGGCGACGGCGGCGGCCTCGGCGATGACGAAGTGCCGTTCTGATCAGGCTCGGCCGCGGCGGCGGAGGGCGCGCCGACCCAGCCAGACCAGGGCGCCGAACAGCAGCAGGGCCATCAGCTTGTAGACCCAGCCCTCCACGGGTTTGATCGCTGTCAGTACCCGCTCCCACTGGCTGCCCAGCAGCCAGCCGGCTGAGGTCAGCGCCAGGTTCCAGACCAGGCTCCCTGCCGTCGTCCAGAACAGGAAGGGCCCGAACGGCATCAGCTCGATGCCGGCGGGCACCGAGATCAGGGTGCGGATTGCGGGGATCAACCGTCCCCAGAACACCACGGCGGCCCCATGCCGCTGGAACCAGCCCCGGGACTGGTCGAGGTCGGTGGCCGTCACCCCCAGCCAGCGGCCGTGCCGTTCGATCCACCCACCCAGGCGTCGTTCGTTGACCAGCCGGCCGAGCCCGTACCAGGGGAGCGCCCCCACGACGGTGCCCAGCAGGCCGGCCAGCACGACGCCGAAGAAGTTCAGCTGGCCCTGCCCGACGTAGAAGCCGGCCAGCGGCATGATCACCTCCGATGGAATCGGCGGCACCACGTTTTCCAGCACCATGGCCGCGAAGATGCCCAGGTAGCCCCACTGGGCCACCCATTGCTCCACCACGGCGTTGAGCTGACTGAGCATCGACGTTCTTTCCGGTGGCGGTGAGTGTTTCACGGCACCGGTCCAGGGCTGGTGGGACCAGGGGCACAAAAAAGCCCGGCCATTGGCCGGGCAGGGATCGAACTCCCCCGGGACAGGGCCCGGGGTGGGTGCTGATCAGTAGCGGTAGTGGTCGAGCTTGTAGGGACCTTCCACCGGCACGTTGATGTAGGCGGCCTGCTCCGGGCTGAGCTCGGTCAGGCGGGCGCCGATCTTCTCGAGGTGGAGGCGGGCCACCATTTCATCCAGGTGCTTGGGCAGCACGTAGACCTCCTTGCCGTACTGGTCACCCTTGGTGAAAAGTTCGATCTGGGCCAGGGTCTGGTTGGTGAAGGAGTTGCTCATCACGAAGCTGGGGTGGCCGGTGGCGCAACCCAGGTTCACGAGGCGACCTTCGGCCAGCAGGATGATCCGGTTGCCGCTCGGCAGCAGGATGTGGTCGACCTGGGGCTTGATGTTCTCCCAGGTGTACTGCTTCAGGGAAGCCACATCGATCTCGTTGTCGAAATGGCCGATGTTGCAGACAATGGCCTGATCCTTCATGCGCAGCATGTGCTCATGGCGGATCACCTGGAAGTTGCCGGTGGCGGTGACGAAGATGTCGATCTGATCGATCACATCTTCAATGCGCACCACCCGGTAACCCTCCATGGCGGCCTGGAGGGCGCAGATGGGGTCGATTTCGGCGATCATCACCGTGGCACCGAGGCCACGCAGGGACTGGGCCGAACCCTTGCCCACATCGCCGTAGCCCAGAACAAGGGCCTGCTTGCCCGCCACCATCACGTCGGTGGCGCGCTTGATGCTGTCGACCAGTGACTCGCGGCAACCGTAGAGGTTGTCGAACTTGGTCTTGGTGACAGAGTCGTTGACGTTGATGGCGGGGAAGGGCAGTTCGCCGGCCTTCTGCATCTGATAAAGACGCGCCACACCGGTGGTGGTCTCTTCGCTCACCCCCTGAATGTTGGCGTAGATCCGCGAATACCAGCCCGGTTGCTCCGCCAGGCGCTGGCGGATGCTCTTGAACAGAGCCACTTCCTCTTCGCTGCCGGGGTTGTCGAGCACCGACAGATCCTTTTCGGCCTTGGTGCCCAGGACGATCAGGCCGGTGGCGTCACCACCGTCGTCGAGGATCATGTTCGGGGTGCCGCCGTCGGCCCACTCCATGATCCGATGGGTGAAGGCCCAGTACTCGTCAAGGGTTTCGCCCTTGTAGGCGAACACGGGGATGCCGGCGGCTGCGATGGCAGCGGCGGCATGGTCCTGGGTCGAGAAGATGTTGCACGAAGCCCAGCGCACCTCGGCACCGAGGGCCACCAGGGTCTCGATCAGCACCGCGGTCTGGATGGTCATGTGCAGCGAACCGCAGATGCGGGCTCCCTTGAGGGGCTGCTGCGCGCCAAACTTGTCCCGCAGGGCCATCAGGCCAGGCATCTCGGTTTCGGCGATCGCGATCTCCTTGCGGCCGAATTCGGCGAGGCCGATGTCGGCGATCACATAAGTGCTGGTGGCCTGAAGGCCGGCCAGGGAAAGGGTGTCAGGTGTAGCCACCATGAAGCGAGCGCTCCGTTCAGGAGTCGGCGAAGGATCAGAAAAATTGCGGAGTCGCCGAGGCTTCGGGCTCCCGTGGCGAGACTCTATCGTGCCGAGTCCAGAACCGGGGGTGGAGGCTGTGGCAGAGCTGGAGCTGCCGATTGTCCTGGCCACACCCGCGGACACCCGGGCTTTCGGTCACCACCTCGCCGGCCTGCTGCCACCGGCGGCCCTGCTGCTGTTGAGCGGCCCCCTCGGTGCCGGCAAGACCTCCCTGGTGCAGGGACTGGCCGAGGCCCTCGGTGTCGTCGAGCCGGTCACAAGCCCCACCTTCGCCCTGGCTCAGCACTACCCCGGCCTGGTGCATCTCGACCTCTATCGCCTGCCCGAGGGTGGGGCTGCCGATGAGCTGCTGGCCCAGGAGGAGGAGGTGGCCCGCGAGCTGGGATGGCTGCTGGCGGTGGAATGGCCCGAACGCCTGTGCTGGCCCCCCGCAGATGCCTGGCGTGTGCGGCTGGAGCCCGCCGGCGACGGTCGCCATCTCTGGGTGCTGCCCCCCCTGCCGCCGCCGCTCAGGCCGGATTCCGCAATTGGGGGACCCGCTGCAGGAGCTGGCGAGTGAGCTCGTCCCGCCGCTCCCAGAGCGAGCGGTACCACGCCTCCCGCTGGGGCACCTGCTGGGCGGTCAGCCGCTCGCGGGCCACCCAGGCGCGGCCCCTGGCCCCGTAGGCCCTGACCTGCTCCGGTGCCTGCCGCCACTCCTCGAGAACTTGCCGCAGCTGGTCGGCATTGCTGAACAGGCGACCGGTCACACTCTCCTGGAGGCTGTCGCCGTAGACCGTCGGACTGGCCACGATCGCCAATCCGTGGGCTGCCGCCTCAATGGCCTTGAGGTCCGATTTCATCCGGTTGAAGCGGGTGTCGCCCAGGGGCAGAAAGGCGATGTCGCAGCGGGCCATCACCTGGCGGTAGGTGGCGTAGTCACAGGTGGGGGTGAAGATGCGTCGGGGCAGCACCAGGGCGTCATGGAAGCCACGGTCGTGAACCACCTCGACGGCCCAGCGTTCCGGGGCGGCGGCGAAGGTGGCGTTGAGGGTGTCGATCCAGGGGGCCCAGTCGGCTTCGCGGTTCAGGGCTCCGAAGAAGAGGCGCAGGGGCTCCCCCGGCAGCAGCGACGGCCGGGGTGGAGGCAGGCTCTCGATGGTGTTCCCGAAGACAGCCACTTCAGCGTTGTGGGGCCGGATCACCTCAGCCAGGGGTTCGGTGCTCACCTGCACCGCATGCACGCCCCGGAAGGTCAGGTGTCCGTTGGCGGCGATGGCCGGCCAGTGGGCGGGATCGTCGTCGTACTCGCACACCACCACGTAGCCGTTGCGCAGCAGCAGCCGCAGCCGTTGCAGCGTCTCAGGCTCCATTTTCAGGGCCGGCCGCTGCCAGATCAGCAACCGCGGCGTCAGCGGCTCGGCCGGCAGCAGGGCCAGGGACCCTGTACTGACCCGGGCGTTCACCCCCGGGCGGCTCGCGAGTGCCCGCAGCGGCTGGCTGATGCGCACGTCGACCATGCCCACCTGCGGCCGCAGGCTGAGGGCATCGAGTTGCAGCGGTGGCGCCGGCCGGCGGCCGGCCCGCACCACGTACTGCAGGGGTGAGACCCCGTCCAGCAGCTCCTGCCGGTCGAGGCCCAGACCCGCCAGGGCCGGCTCCAGCTGCTGAACGAAGGCAGCCGCCTGCTCCGGCCGGAAGATCCGTGGCTGCAGCTCATGCAGGACCAGGCCGCATCCCGCCACCAGCTCGATGATGCTCTGGCGCGTGAACCAGCGCAGGTGCGTGCGGTCGAAGAGGCCCTCGTCCTGCCGTGGCCAGCGGCCCTGCAGCAGCTGCTGCAGCACCGACCAGTGCTGGACGTTGGGGATGCAGGCCAGCAGCAACCCATCGTCCGCCAGCCAGGTTGCCTGGCGCTGGAGGCAGGCCCAGGGGTCGCGCAGGTGCTCCAGCACATCTCCGTAGATGAGGCAGTCCAGGGGAGGCAGGGGCGGCAGGGCCAGGGCCGGATCTTCCACATCGCCGCCCAGCACATGGTCGAGGCGCCCGATGGCCCGGGCGGCAGCGCTTGATTCCGCCTCGATGCCCACCCAGGTCACGGCCGGTTGGCGGGCCTTGAAGGCCTGCCCCAGGGCGCCGCTGCCGCAGCCCACCTCCAGCACCGTGCGGGCGGTGGCGGGGATCCGCCAGAGCAGATCCGGGTTGACGCGGTCGTGGTAGCCGCTGGGGTCACTCATGGGGGGCCGGGATCACCGCCGGCAGCGTGCCATCCGCCAGGAATCGCTGCACGCCGGCGGCATCGGGCTGGGGTTCGATGGCACCGGGGCCGGTGCAGACGATGGAACCACAGGCGCAGGCGAAGGCCATGGCCTCCTCGACCGTGGCCGCATCACCGGCCCGCCTCTCTCCCTGCAGCAGGCCATGCAGCAGGCCTGCCAGAAAAGCATCGCCTGCTCCAGTGGTGTCGGTCACCGGCACCACTGGAGCGTTCCGCCGTCCGGCGCTGCCGTCCAACCACCAGGCCACCCCATGGCCGCCGTCGGTGATCACCACCCCGGGGTGCTGGGGCAGCCGCAGGGCCACCTGCTGCGGGTCGGTGCTGCCGAACAGCCACTCCGCCTCTTCGGCTGCCAGCTTGAGCAGCTGCACCTGCTGCAGCAGCGGCTGCAGGCGTTCCCGGGCCCCGTCGGCCGCCACGGGCCAGAAGCTGGGTCTCCAGTTCACATCGAGCACCACCCGACCTCCATGGTCGTGCTGCAGGGCCACGGCCCGCTGAAGAGCCGCCGCGGAGGCAGGGCTGGCCAGGGGAATGCTGCCGATCAACAGCCAGCCACCCTGGGCAAACAGGTCCGGGGACAGTGCCGCGGCGTCGAGGGCCTGGTCTGCGAAGCCCTCTCCGCGGTCACCGCTGAAGCCCCCGAAGCAGCGGTCCCCCTGGGCATCCCGGGTGACCAGAACGATGCGGGTGGGGCGGATCGGATCGTGCTGCAGCCCGCGCAGGTCGACCCCCCGCCCGGCGCAGCAGCTCCGCAGGGCTGCACCGGCGGCGTCATCCCCCAGGCGGCTGATCAGCGTTGCCGGCGTGCCCAGGCGGGCCAGGGCACAGGCGACATTCGTGGGTGCGCCGCCGAGACAGTCCTGGCCGGGGTGGCCACCCCAGGGCTCCAACCGGTCGATCAGCGCTTCCCCCAGGCAGATCACTGCGGTCATGCGCACCCTGGCATCTGCGTTCAGGATGGCTGCATTGACCAGCAGCGGATCCTTCCGTGGGTCGTGGGCATGGCTCTGACGTTCCGTACCGCAGTTCTGGGCACCGGGTCGACCCTGGCTCTGGTGCTCGCCCTGGCCGCACCGGCCCTGCCGCAGCGCCCTGCCGCCATCGCCGAGCAGGACCTCTGTCGCTGGGGACCCGACCCCCGGGCCCGGATGCTGCTGGCGCTGGGACCGGCCGAGCTGACGCCGGCGCAGGCGGCGATACTGCGGGGCCGCGTTGCTGTGCGGGTGGGGCCCGATGGGAACAGCGTCGAGGGACGGTTCATCCCCGGCGGTGGGCTGACCCTGGCCGAGGCGGCCCGCCGGCTGGGGGTGGTCCGCTTCAACTGGTTGCAGCAGATCACCTCCCTGCCGGAGTTCTGGCAGGTGAGCTGCGATCCGTCGGGGGTGCCCCTGGCATTGCCCCTGTTCGATCCGATTCCGAGTGCCAGCCGCCACTACCGGATCACCGACCGTCGCGACGGCAGCACCCTCGAGATCGTCACCTGTGCGGGGCCCGGCCAGCCCGACTGCCCCGATGAGGCGATTCCTTTCTTTGCCACTGGCGCTGAGCTGCAACGCCACACCGATGGCGCCAGCCTCCGCTTCCGCGACCGTCCTGGGGTGCCGCGCAGCTTCCTGCCGCCCGGGGCCCGGATGGGGTTCACCACCCGATTGGTGGGGATCCGTCCGGACGGTTCTCTGGTGATCTGGCAGCAGCTGGGCACCAACTTCCGGTGGGCCAGCGACCGCGCCCTGGATGACGGCCGTGGCGGCATCCGGGAGCTGGAGCCCTTCTGAGGCCCCGCTCACAGGGCCGCCAACCCCAGCCGTTCATGCAGGGCGGCGATGATGCGGGCATTGGCGGCCGGAAAGGGAAACTCCGCCAGCCGGGTGGGCGCCACCCAGCGCACCTGCTGACTTGCCAGGGGTCGGGGTTCGCCCTCAAGCCAGCGGCAGAGGTGCACCACAAAGCGCAGGCGCCGGTGGCTGTAGGTGTGGTCGAGGCTGATCAGTTCGTCGCCCACCTCCACCACAATTGCCAGTTCCTCCAGCAATTCGCGGGCGATGGTGGCCCGGATCGCTTCCCCCGGCTCCTGTTTGCCTCCGGGAAATTCCCATAGCCCCCCCAGCAGGCCCTCCTGCCGTCGCTGGTCGATGAGCACCTCGCCGGCCTCGTTGAGCACCACCCCGACACCGATCACCTGGAACGGCACGGGGCGAGGAGCGTCCTTCACGGGGAAGCGGGCTGGATCGCCGGCAGCGTACGCCGCACACGATCCCTGCCAGGGGCAGCCGCCGCAGCGGGGCTGACGGGGGGTGCAGACCGTGGCCCCCAGATCCATCAGGGCCTGGTTGAAATCCCGGGGGCGCCGGCGGTCCAGCAGTTCGGTGCTGAGCTGCCAGAACCGGCGGGGCTCCCGGGCCGGCGGCCCGGGCCAGGCCACCAGCCGCGCCAGCACCCGACGGACGTTGCCGTCAAGAATCGGCCAGGGCAGATCGAAGGCCGACGACAGGATGCTGCCGGCGGTGCTGCGGCCCACCCCCGGCAGGGCCAGCCAGCCCTCCGGGTCCCGGGACCAGTCACC
>CAMASU010000097.1 GCA_945861105.1 Synechococcus sp. UW140 | reverse complement strand
ACTGGCGCAGATGGCCCGGAATTCTTCGGGGTTGTAGGCAATGCCACCGCCCGCTCCCCCCAGGGTGAAGGCGGGACGGATGATCAGCGGCCAGGCGCCGATCGCATCGGCCACCCGCTGGGCCTCCTCGGCGGAACGGGCGATCCCCGACGGACAGACCGCGACGCCGATGCGTTCCATGGCCTTGCGGATGGCCTGCAGATCGGCCCCGATCAGCTCCACCCCCCAGCGGGCCAGCGTGCCGTTCTCGGCGAGGGCAACCGCCAGGTTGAGGGCGGTCTGTCCCCCCATCGTCGGCAGCAGGGCATCGGGGCGTTCCCGCTCGATGACGCGGGCCACCACCTCGGGCGTGAGCGGTTCGATGTAGGTGCGATCCGCCATCTCCGGATCGGTCATGATCGAGGCCGGATTGGAATTGACCAGCACGACCTCGAAACCCTCGGCCCTGAGGGCCTTGCAGGCCTGGGTGCCCGAGTAGTCGAATTCGCAGGCCTGGCCGATGACGATCGGCCCGGAGCCCAGCAGCAGGATGCGGCGCAGGTCCGTGCGGCGGGGCATGGGCGGTGGCAGGTCAGTCTGGCTTCAGCTTCTCACTCCCGCCCCCCTTCCGTGGGGCTCGCTAGGGTGTGTGTCGATCACGACGTCGGAAGCGTCCGCATCCATGAGTGAGCTCCAGCGCCTGAAAGGGCTGCTGCCGCCGGAAATGCAGAGCTGGGTCTTCGTGGAGGCCGCAGCTTCGGCCACCCCACCGCTGATCAATCTGGAGGAGATCGGCCGCGACGAGGTGGAGATCCAGATCGACCTCGATGCCTGGGACGCCCTGGCCCTCGACCATCGCAACCTGCTGTTCTGGCACGAGGTGGGTCGCATCCAGAACGACACCATTCCCCGGGACGGCTGGGAGATGGCCGCCCTGGCCATCGGCCTGGGGGGAGCCATCGGTGAGCTCTGGGTGCAGGACGGCCTGCTCCTGGTGCTGGCGATGGGGCTGTCGGGGTTCGCCGGATACCGGCTGTATCTCAAGAACAACTCGGAGAAGCGGCTGCAGGACGCCATCTCCGCTGATGAACGGGCCATCGGTCTGGCGACCCGCTTCGGCTACACCCTGCCCAACGCCTACAAGAGCCTCGGCGGAGCCCTCAAGGAGCGGATCGAACAGACCCGCAAGAAGCGGCAACGCGCGTTCTACGAAGATCGTCTCGAAGCCCTCCGCCGCAGTGCCGGCAAGGCCCGTGAGGAGATGGCCCAGCAGCAGGGCAGCCGCAGTTCCCTCACGAGTGAGAACGTCTATGGATAGTGCCGGCCTGGCCCAGCTGGCCGCTGAAGCGGCGGATGACCGCAAGGCCGTCGACATTCGCCTGCTGCGGGTCGAACAGGTCACCACTCTCACCGAGTGGTTCCTGATCTGCAGCGGCCTCTCGGACGTGCAGGTGAGGGCCATTGCCCGGTCGGTCGAGGATCGGCTGGAGGCCGAAGGCTCCCGCCTGCCCCTGCGGAGGGAGGGGCTGAGCGAAGGCCGCTGGATCCTGCTCGACTACGGCGATCTGATCGTGCAGGTGTTCACGCCCCAGGAGCGGCGTTACTACGATCTCGAGGCCTTCTGGGGCCACGGGGAGAGCATCCCCTTCCATCCGGCTCCGGCGGCGACTGGCACACCACCCATCCCCCTTCCATGACCGAGGTCTGCCCGGTACCTCCTGATCAGCGCCCGCTGCATGAGTTCCGGCAACTGCAGACCTCCTGGTTCTTCCGTTGGCCGCTGCAGTCCCCGGCGAGCCTCACACGGTCGTTGCTCCTGGGCTGGATGCTCTGCCTGCCCCTGAGCCTGCTCGTGGCCAGTGGCAGCCTTCCCCTGAGGCACCATCCCCCGCAGCTGGTGATCGCCGGCGCCCTGGCTGCCCTCGCCCTGCCGGCCCTGCTGCTGGTGCGCCAATGGCTCGGCTGGACCTATGTGCAGCGCCGTCTGCTCAGTGAACGGATCGCCTACGAGGAATCGGGCTGGTACGACGGCCAGGAGTGGGAGAAACCCCTGCACTGGCGCCAGCAGGATCTTCTGGTGGCCCAGCACCAGGTGAAACCGGTGCTGCAACGGCTGCTGCGCGCCGCCCTCTGGCTGCTGCTGCTCGTCGCCGGAGGCACCGGCCTCTGGCAGGCTCTCTGAACCCCGCGGCCTCTCCCCACCGGCATGGCATCTTCCCTCGGCCGTTCATCCAGCTCGCGGCTGAGTCCGCCCCCTCTGGAGGTGCGTCTGCTGCGCAACGGCATGGTCGAGTCCCTCCATCGGGTCCATGCGGTGGTGGCCGACACCCGGGGGCGGTTGCTGATGCGGGCGGGCGACGCCTCCCACCTCAGCTTCATCCGTTCGGCACTCAAGCCACTCCAGGCCGAATCCTTCGTCTCCAGCGGCGCCGCCGATCTGCAGGGGGCCTCGGACCGCGCCCTGGCCATCGCCTGTGCGTCCCACGGGGGCACCACCGAACAGGCCCGCGAGGTCTTCCAGCTGCTGTGGAAGGCCGAGGTGGATGTGTCCTACCTGCGCTGCCCCTGTCCCCCTGGGGCCACCAGCCCGCTGCAGCACAACTGCTCGGGCAAGCATGCGGCCGTTCTGGCCACCTGCCGTCGGCTGGGATGGCCCCTGGAGAACTACCTCGATCCCGACCACCCGTTGCAGCAGGACGTGCTGCGACGGGTGGCCGAGCGGCTTGGCCTTCCGGCCCCCGAACTGGTGACCGCCTGTGACGACTGCGGTGCACCCACCCTGCAGCTCCCCCTGGCGCAGATGGCCCTGCTCTATGCCCACCTCGGCAGCGGTGTTCTGCCCACCCTCGAGCGGCTGACGCGGGCGATGCAGGCCCACCCGCAGCTGGTGGCGGGTGAAGGCCGCTTCGACACCGAACTGATGCAACGCTCCCTGGGGCTGCTTGTCAGCAAGGGTGGAGCCGAAGGAATCCAGTGCCTGGCCCGCCTGGGCGAGGGCCTCGGGCTGGCGATCAAGGTCGAGGACGGTTCTCACCGGGCCAAGTGGGCCGTGGCCCTGCACCTGCTGCGGCAACTCGAATGGCTCACCCCCGCGGCCCAGGACGAACTGGAGGAACGCTTCCTGTATCCGATGGCCGGCCAGCGCCTCGACGTGGTCGGCGAGCTGCGGTTTGACGGCGTCTGACCGGTTGCCCCTTGCCAGAGTGCGTGCTGCAGACTACATTTCAAGAGACGGCGCGGGGTAGAGCAGCCTGGTAGCTCGTCGGGCTCATAACCCGAAGGTCGGGAGTTCAAATCTCCCCCCCGCCACCATTTCCGCCGACCCGATGGGGTCGGCTTTTTTTTGCCTGATCAAGGTGGGTCAGTCGTCCCGGCGGAAGAGGCTCTCGAGATAGAGATCGGCGACCGCGCGCTCGCGGCTGCCGTTGAGGTGCAGGAAGCTCGCCAGGGCAGAGCGAAGCACCTGGGGCTGTTCCCACTGGGGATGGAGGCGCAGGAACTCCTGCAGGCTCTGGAAGAGGGCTTCGGGCACCTCGGTCTCGACAGGAACCTCCCCCTGGACCCCGAAGGGCTCAGTGCTGCTGCGGCCGAGGTCGTCGAGGGGAAGGGTCATGCCTGGTGCAAAGGCGTCGGCCCCCGATGAAGCCACACCATGGCGAGGTCGTCAAAGTGCCATGGGCGGGGGTCAGCTGCGCCCGTCTCACCAGAGGGCCCCAGTCGCCGCAAGGGTTTCTGGCGATAGAAGCGATCAGGGGGCGCTGGTTGGGCTCCGGGACGCTGCCGTCAAGGGCTACCCCTCGCCAGAGATCAGATCCCACAGGGCCCCTGCGGCACTGGAGTCCTGGGCGACGAACCTGGGGAAAACCACCAGCGGAGCCTGGGAAAACTCCCCGACCCTGGGGAGAACGGTCAACTGATCAGTTGTTCTGATCAATGCCCCCACCATTGCCGCTGGGGTCCCGCCGCGACGGTTGTGACCGATTCAGTGGCCAGCCCCACCCCCCAGGGAGCGGGGCCCCAGGGGATGATCGGCATGGGGATAAGGGGCATGGCCATGGCCGTGGCCGTGACTGGAAGTGTGGTCGTGCGGGTGATCGTGGGACGGGGGCGGCAGCGGAATGCCATCGGGCTGGCAGGCGCCGGTGCATTCCCGCTCGCAGAGGTCGCACGACAGGGCCAGCCCCTCGACATGGTGGTGGTGGCTGCGCTGGGGCAATCCCACCTCCTGCTCGAAACCCAGCACCTGGTCGCGGTACTTGCAGAGGGAACAGTTCATCGGCGCCTCCCCCTCGAAGGCCTCCACCACCCGCAGGCGCACGGTGTCGATCACCAGCGGATGGTCACCCAGATAGGGGACCGGCAGGATCTCGATCTCGGGATGGTCGGCCGCCACACGCTCGCTGTGCAGGCGGATGCGGCTCACCAGCACACCTGAGAAGAGAAAGTAGGGGAACACCAGGATGCGACGGAAGCCCAGCCGCACCGCATGGCGCAGACCGGGTTCCACCAGAGGAAAGGTGACCCCGGAGAACACCGTCTCGCCCCAGCCGAACCCGAAACCCTCCACCAGCATCCGCGTCAGCTTGGCCACATTCGAATTGGCATCGGGATCGGAGGACCCTCGGCCGACCACCACCAGCAGGGTGTCCGCCAGCGGATGGGGAGGGGCCGCGTCGAGGGCCTCCTGCAGACGGGCCCCGGCGGCCTGGATCATCCGCCGGTCGAGGCCGAGTTCACGCCCGTAGTCGATGCGCAGACCGGTCTCGGCGGCATAGGCATTGAGCACCGAGGGAATGTCGTTCTTGGCATGGCCTGCGGCGAACAGCAGTCCGGGCACCGCCAGCACCCGACGCACCCCCTGCTGGCGCAGTTCATCGAGGCCGTCCCGCAACACCGGACGGGCGAACTCGAGATACCCATGGGCCACGGGCAGCTCTGGCATCCGTTGCCGCACACCCGCCGCCAGACGACCGAACTCCTCAACAGCCAGCCGATTGCGGCTGCCATGGCCGCAGAGCAGAACACCGAGGCCGTCGACGGGATGGATCGGAAAACTCATGGGGAAGGGCCACTCAACGGACCCTATCGCGGGCCCCAGGGACTGCCCACGGCTTCGCTGCCCTGGCCATCGGCGCTGCGCAGGCAGGCATCGATGATCTGCTGACTGATGCGACCCTCCTGGAGCCCCGGCAGCATCGGCCGACCTTCGCGGATCGCCAGGGCCCACCAGCCCAGGAGCCGCTGGACCGGCGCGAGGCGTCCGTCGGACCAGGTGCGGTCGAAGGCCAGGGCCGGATCGGGCTCGAGAAGCCGCAGCGGTTCCCCCGTGCGGGCCCCCTGGAGTTGAAACCCGTGGACGTAATCCCGCTGGTTGGCACTGCCGAGCACCAGGGTGCCCGCGGACCCATGCACCTCAAGCCAGCACCCACGGCCCAGACGAGCCGTCGATGCCAGGGCGATCTGCACCGGCAGGCTGCGGCCCGATGGGGACCAGTGTGGTTCGACGATCAACTGCGCGAGGGCCGTGTCGGCGGCATCGACGACGGCGGTGCCACCCCCGACCAGGGGACGCTCGGAGATCGAGACGGTGAGCTGGGCCTGCACCTGGCGGACGGGGCCCACCATCCACTCGATCAGGTCGAAGGCATGGCTGCCGAGGGCCCCGAGCACCCCGCCCCCCTGCTCCCGGGATGAGTACCAGCTCCAGGGACGGGCAGGATCGCTGCGGCTGCCCATCAGCCAGTCCAGGCGCAGCACCCAGGGCTCGCCCACCCAGCCCTGCTCGAGCAGGGCGGCCATCTGCTGGAACAACGGCACGGCCCTGTATTCAAAGTCGACACCCACCACACAGCCCTGGGCGTGGGCGAGGCGTTCGAGCTCCTCGGCGGCCGTTGCCCCAAGGGTGACGGGCTTTTCGAGCAGCAGGTGGCGGCCGGCCAGCAAGGCCTGGCGGGCCAGGGCCTGGCGAGGGGCGGGGGGCGTGGCGATCACCACCGCCTCGACGGCGGGGTCAGCGAGCACCTGGGCGAAGTCGGTGCTGCCGGGCAGCTGCGCTGCCGCCATCGCAGTGGCGAGACGATCGGCGCGGGGATGCCAGAGGGCCACCGGTTCGGTGTAAGGGCAGGCCCGCAGGGCCGGCAGATGCACGGTCTCACCGAAGCCGAGGCCGGCGATCGCCACACCGACGGGTCTCATCCCAGCAACCCCTGACGACGGGCCTCGGCACAGCTCGCCTCCAGCACAGAACCCACCAGCGCGTCGCTGGCCGCCGCTTCCCAGCTGGCCTGCAGCCGGGGCAGGCCATTGCGCTGAAGATCGCGGTAGAGGGCCTGGCCGCAATCCAGCTCCATCACATACAGGCTTCCGGAGGGGCGGCGCTCACCATCCCCCGCGGGCGGAAGGTAGCGGCTCAGCACCGTCAGTCGCTGCTGACGATCCACCCTCAGACTGCCGCGATCCCACCACTGGCGTCCCTCGGCCGTGGCCGGCACCTCCTCCCAGTCCACCGGGCCAGCGAGGACCGGCAGGGGAGCGGACAGCAGGAGCACCAGCACCGCCAGCAGGCCCCAGACCCGCTGAACAAACCGGCGAAGGCCATGGCGGCGATCTGACGTCATGGCGCAGCCACCATCGTTGGTCGCGCTTCAACCCCATGCAGCCGCAACAGGCTGGCCAGGGTCTCCCGCAGCTTCGGACGGGGAACGATCGCGTCCACGAAACCGTGCTCGAGGAGGTACTCAGCCGTCTGAAAATCGTCCGGCAGCTTCTCCCGCAGGGTCTGCTCGATGACCCGGCGGCCCGCGAAGCCGATCAGGGCCTTGGGTTCAGCCAGGATGAGATCGCCGAGCATCGCGAAGCTGGCCGTGACCCCGCCGGTGGTGGGATGGGTGAGCAGCGGCAAATAAAGCAGTCGCGCCTGCCGGTGGCGCTCGAGGGCCGCTGAAATCTTGGCCATCTGCATCAGGCTCAGCATCCCCTCCTGCATGCGGGCGCCGCCGCTGGCACAGACGATCAGCACAGGCCACCGTTGCGCCGTGGCCACCTCGATCAGTCGGGTGAGCTTCTCGCCCACCACCGATCCCATGCTCCCGCCCATGAAGCGGAATTCCATGACGCCGACCGCCAGGGGCAGG
>CAMASU010000096.1 GCA_945861105.1 Synechococcus sp. UW140 | reverse complement strand
GTGCCCTCGCCACAGTCGAACAGCCACAGCTCCGCCCGCTGCGGTGGACGCACCGCCACGGCGGAGACGTTGCGACTGCGGGTGGGCACGCCCGAACTGGTGCCCAGAAAGGTGACCTGCACGCGCTCAGATGGGGTTCCCGATGCTGCCACGGGCTCGACGGCCACCCCACAATGGCGCCGACACGGTGTTGCCATGGCGCCTCTCCGCCACCCCCCGGCCCTGGCGGCCCTTCTGGTTCTGCTGCCGTGGCTCTGCCCTGGGCCCGCCGCAGCCGGGCGGGAACCGCAGCTGCGGGTGCTGCTGGCCGAGGACGGTGCCCTGCGGGTGGTCCCCGCCGAGGGGGGGCTGCTGCTGCGCAGCGCCAGCGGTGAACGGCTGGGACTGATCGAGCAGGGCGTCACCCTGCGGGCGGAAGATGACCGCATCGTGGGGCTGCCGCAGGCCCCCACCGATGTGTGGCTTGAACCGCAGGGAGCGGACGGCAGCTTCTGGCTGCAGCAGCGGCGTTATGCGGGCAGCCTGCGGCTGCGGGCCCAGGCCGGACGGCTGCAGGCGGTCAACCGGTTGGGGGTCGAGCGGTACCTGGCCAGCGTCGTCGGCAGTGAGATGCCGGCCCGCTGGCCCCTGGAAGCCCTGCGGGTGCAGGCCGTGGCCGCCCGCACCTATGCCCTGCGGCTCTGGCGGCCCGGGGCCGATGTCGACCTGGGGTCAACGGTCAGCCATCAGGTCTATCGCGGTCTTGAGGCCGAGACCGAGACCACCCGCGCCGCCGTGGCCAGCACCCGCAGCCTGGTGCTCACCCACCGGGGCCAGCTGATCGATTCGGTGTTCTTCAGCAGCAGTGGCGGCATGACCGAGAACAGCGGTGAGGTGTGGCCGCGGCAGCTGCCCTACCTGCGCAGCGTCGTCGACTACGACCAGGACAGCCCCGTCTACCGCTGGACCGTCGGCTTCGATGAGGGCCAGTTGCAGGCCGCCTTCCCCGAAACCGGCGGGGCCAGCGCCATCGACCCGATCAGCCAGACCAGCACCGGCCGGTTGCGGCAGGTGCTGGTGCGGGGGCCCGGCGGTGAACTCAGCCTCAGCGGCAGCCAGCTGCGCCAGCGCCTGGGGTTGCGCAGCAGCTTCGTGCGCTTCAGACCCCCCGAAGATCCGGACACGGTGCTCGAACGGGTGGGCAGCTGGCTGGGGTTGCGACCTTCGCTGGTGGCCGAGGGCCGCGGCTACGGCCATGGGGTGGGCCTGAGCCAGTGGGGCACCTACGGCCTGGCCCTGAAAGGCGTGTCGTTCGAGCGGATCCTCGGCCACTACTACAGCAATGTGACCCTGCAGCCCTACCGCCCCCTGGCGCTGGTGACCGCCGCTGGGCCAGCCTGGCCCCAACCCCCGCCACCGCCCTAGGACAGGGCCGTCGCCCATGCCCCCCTGCCTGGCCCCCGCCGTTGAGGTGCTGCCCGACGCCGCTGCCGTCGCCCAGAGGGCGGCCGCTCTGCTGATCGATCCCCTCTGCGATCCGCAGCAGCCCCCCACTGGCCTGGCCACGGGCCGCACCATGGAGCCTGTCTATGGGGCCCTCTGCGAGGGCCTCAGGGACGACGGCCGCTTTGATCCCCATGGCTGGCGCAGTTTCAACCTCGACGAGTACGTGGGCCTGACGGCCCAGGATCCCCGCTCCTTCGGCGCGTACATGCAGCACCACCTGGGCCGGCCCCTCGGTCTGCCGTCGCAGGCCCTCCAGCTTCCCGACGGCGCCGCCGCCGACCCGGCCGCTGAAGCCGCCCGCTATGGCGAGGCGGTGCGCCGTCGGGGCCTGGGGCTGCAGCTGCTGGGCCTGGGCAGCAACGGCCACGTGGGCTTCAACGAACCCCCGTGTGCCGCGACGGCCCCCTGCCGGGTGGTGCAGCTCAGTGGCAGCACCCGGCGCCAGAACGCCGGCGCCTTCGGTGGGGATCCCGCCAGCGTGCCGGTCCAGGCCATCACCCTGGGGCTGGCCGAGATCCTGGCGGCCCGGGAGCTGCTGCTGGTGGTGCTGGGAGCCGCCAAGGCCGGGATCCTGCGGCGGGCCCTGCAGGAGCCTGCGGCCGCCGAACTGCCCGCCAGCTGGTTGCAGGCCCATCCCCGGGTGCGGGTGGTGTGTGACCGGGAGGCGGCGGCGCAGCTGGACTGAGGGCCTTCAGGCGGCCAGGTTGCAGTTGACGCTGCGGACGTCGTCGAGGCCATCGAGTGTGTCCAGCAGCCGTTCCAGCAGCTGCAGGCTGTCGGGATCTGCCAGCTCCACGAGGGTCTGGGGTCGCCATCGCCGTTCGGCCTCCTGCACCGGCCAGCCTGCCGCCAGCAGCTGCCGGTGGAGGCCCTCCAGGGATGGCAGTGGACACCAGATCTCCCCCTGGCAGTCGTCCAGGCGGTAGCTGTGCACGTCGAGATCCAGCAACAGCTCCAGCAGCGGATCTTCGGCCAGGGGTTCACCCCCCTCGAGCCAGATGACCCCCAGCTGGTCGAACAGGTAGGCGACGCAGCCACTCTCCCCCAGGTTGCCGCCGTTCTTGCTGAAGGCGAGCCGCACATCGGCGGCCGTGCGGTTGCGATTGTCAGTGAGGGCTTCCACGAGCACCGCCACGCCGCCCGGGCCATAGCCCTCGTAGCGCACCACCTCGAAGCTGTCACCCTGGCCGGCCCCCTGGCCGGAGCCCTTGGCGATGGCCCGCTCGATGTTGGCGTTGGGCACGCCTGCGGCCCGGGCCTTTTCGACGGCGGTGCGCAGCTGGAAGTTGCCGGCCGGGTCGGAGCCCTGGCGGGCGGCCACGGTGATTTCGCGGGCGAGCCGCGTGAAGACCACCCCGCGGCGGGCATCCACCACGGCCTTCTGCCGCTTGATCTGTGCCCACTTGCTGTGGCCGGCCATCGGAGTCGGAACGGATCGGAGGGAGGCCCGCCGTCAGCCGCTGGCATCGAACACGAGCCGGGGCTGCAGGCGACCATCGTCGCTGCGGCGAGCCATGCCCGCCAGACTGCCATCCGGCCGCAGCATCACCACCGCCTCCTCCTCCGGTCCCTCCTCACCCGCCGGCAGCCGCTGACCCCGGGTCCAGGCCAGCCATTCGTGGCTGTCCAGCCGGCGGCGGGGCAGGTGACCCAGGGCGATCAGCGGATCCTGCAGGGGAATGCCGGGCTGCAGCTGCTCCGGCGCCAGGGCCTGGTCGAGGCCGAACCCCAGGGCATGGGTGCGTCGCAGGGAGGCCAGGGCCCCCCCGCAGCCCAGCCGTTGACCCAGGTCCCGCGCCAGGGCCCGCACATAGGTGCCGGCCGAGCAGCGCAGCCACAGCCCCACAACGCCGGTCTGCGGATCCCAGTGGGTCAGCCGCAGATCGTCGATGGTCACCAACCGCTCGGGCAGGTCGAGGGCTTCGCCGCGGCGCACCCGCGCATGGGCCCGTTCCCCATCGACGTGGACAGCGCTCACCTGGGGGGGGCGCTGGTGCAGGCTCCCCAGAAAGCCCAGCAGTTCGGTCTCGAGGGCCGCCGCCTCGAGGGCAGGCCAGGGCTGGCGTTCCAGCACCTCTCCCTGCAGATCGTCCGTGATCGTGCGCAGCCCCAGCTGGATGGTGCCTGCATACTCCTTGCGGCCGTCGAGGTACGGCAGCAGCCGGGTGGCCGGTCCCACCGCCAGGGGGAGCACCCCGGTCACCGCCGGATCGAGGGTGCCGCCATGGCCGATGCGCCGGAGGCCGAGGCGGCGTCGGGCCAGGGCAACACAGTCGTGGGAGGTGGGCCCGGCGGGCTTGTCCAGCACCAGAAAGCCGCAGGCGCTGGTCATGGCCGGAGGGCGGGCGGGGCGCCCCCTACGGTGGTCCGGTTGCAGGGGCTGCCATGGTGGCGCTCGACATTCAGGCCTTCCTCGCCGATGGCTTCGCCCTCAGGGAGCATCTGGAGACCTTCCTGAAGCTGCCGCCAGGGGAGCTTGAGCCCCGGATGGCAGCGGCCACCGACGCCCTGGCCCAGCTGCAGCCCACAGCCCTCGATGCCTCCGGCTGCGAACGGTTCTATGAAACCGATGTCGGCACCGGCCATCTGTTTGAGCTTGCCGGCTGGCATCTGCAGAGTGCCGATTACATCGCCGACACCCTCAGGGTCCAGATGACCGCCGCCCACGGCGATCACCTGGATTTCGGCGGGGGCATCGGCAGCCATGCCCTTGCCGCCGCTGCCCTGCCGCAGGTCCGCAGGGTGTGGATGGTGGACCTCAACGGCACCAACCGCGAGTTCGTGGCCTGGCGGGCCCGAAGGCTGGGGCTGCAGGACCGGATCATCTGCTGCCGGGACCTGGATGACGGTCAGCTGCCCCAGCGTTTTGACAGCATGACCTGCCTGGACGTGCTGGAACATGTGCCCGATCCGGCCGGATTGTTGGGACAACTGGCGGACAGACTGACGCCAGAGGGTGGAATGGCCCTGTTGAACTGGTACTTCTTCAAGGGATTCCAGGGGGAATATCCGTTTCACATCGATGACCCCACCCTGGTGCACCGATTCTTCGAAGTGCTGCAGGACCGGTTGCTGGAACGCTTCCATCCGTATCTGATCACCGCCCGCACCTACACCCTGCGGAGCCAGGGGTAGGTGCGGAGCTCCGGCCAGGGAGGCGGGTCAGAGGGGCGGGGTCAGAGGGGAGCAACCGAGATGCGCTTGCGCTCGCGGGTGTTGCGGCGGATCGTCTCGAACACCACCACCCCATCGACGAGGGCGAAGAGGGTGTCGTCGGACCCCTGACCCACGTGGGTGCCGGGCAGGACGCTGGTGCCCCGCTGGCGGATCAGGATGGAGCCGGCGGTGACCTTCTCGCCGCCGTAACGCTTCACACCGAGCCGCTTGGAGTTCGAATCACGACCGTTGCGGGTGGAGCCTGTGCCTTTCTTGTGGGCCATCGGGAGACTTTCGGAGGGGAGACGTGGACGGGAGTCGTGGAGGGTGATCGAGGTGGGAAGTCACCGGGACTGAGGGCCGCCGGACCTGGGATCAGGCCAGGGCCTTGCCGGCCACGGTGATGGATTCGACCATCACCCGGGTGAGTTCCTGGCGGTGGCCGTTCTTGCGCCGGGTCTTCTTCTTCTTGCGCATCTTGTACACGATGATCTTCGGTCCCCGGCGATGGGCCAGCACCCGCAGGGTCACCTGTCCACCCTTCACGTAGGGCTGGCCGACGGTCACACCGCCGGCATCAGACACCAGCAGCACCTCGTCGAGGGTGAGGGTGGCGTCGACATCGGCCGCCAGCCGGTCGAAGTCGTAGTACCTGTTGGGTTGCAGCCAGAACTGCTGCCCGCAGGCCTCGACGATGGCGTAGGGGGCTGGGTCCGCGGCGCCGGAGGCTGCGGTAGATGCAGAGGCCGTGGCGGCGGGAACAGCCTTGGAGGCGGGAACAGCCGTGGCGGCGCTGGCGTCCTCAGACGCCGAAGGGGAAGGGGCCTTGGTCATGGGGCGGCTCAGGCATGGCCAGGCAGATCGGTTCCAGGAACCGTTCTTTAAGCCTGGCTCACGACCAATCGAAAGACAAACAATGATCTTCCCTCAAGACGTTGCCTCCCGTCAACACTGAAGCAGCCGAAGCGATGGCCGAGAGGCGCCATGAAGGAACCCGACCTGGTCATCGGCTCGCTGATCGCCACACCGCAGGTGCGGCAGGCCTGCGGCCAGTGGCTTCAGGATGGGCGTTACGCCCTCCAGCCCCTGCCCCTGGGGGGTGAGGGCTGGCACGAGAGATTCGTCGCTGCCTGGGACGGCCTCGACGGCCTGCTGATCGAGCAGAACGCCCTCGACCCGCCGCTCCTGTCCCAGTTGCGGCAGGAGGGACTGCTGCCGACGGTGGTGATCGGCGCTGTCACCGGCGAGGTGACCTGCCACGAAGCCGAGGTGCACCTGCAGGCCGACCAGCTCGAACAGCTGCCCTATGTGCTCGATGCCGCCGTCTCCCGGTTCCTCGAGCGGCGGGTGCTGCGGGGGGAAGCCCGCGAAGGCAACGCCCCCGAGCAGTGGCGCCTGTCGCGACGGCTGGAGGATCGCCTCGGCTACCTGGGCGTCTTCTACAAGCGGGACCCCGCCCTGTTCCTGCGCCATCTGCCGGCCCCCGAGCAGGCAGAGCTGCTGCGCTCGCTGGAGCGGAGCTACCGGGACGTGCTGCTGAGCTACTTCCGGGATCCCCCGGCGGCGAACCAGGCCATTGAGAGCTACGTCAACACCGCCTTCTTCAGTGACCTTCCCATCACGCGAACGGTTGAGATCCACATGAATCTCATTGACGGCTGGTCCAAGCAGCTGCGGCTGGAGGGCCACAAGAGTGACTTTCTCCAGGATTACCGCCTTGCCCTCCTGGACGTGATGGCCCACCTTTGTGAGATGTACCGCCGTTCGATCCCCCCGGAGGTCGGTGCTGGTCCATCCCGTCTGCCGGCCCGGCACCGGCGCCAGGAGGAAACCCCATGAGTCCACGCAAGACCTACATCCTCAAGCTCTACGTCGCGGGGAACACCCCAAACTCGATGCGGGCGCTGAAGACCCTGCGCAACATCCTGGAGACCGAATTCCGGGGGGTCTATGCCCTCAAGGTCATTGACGTGCTGAAGAACCCGCAGCTGGCCGAGGAGGACAAGATCCTGGCCACCCCCACCCTGGCCAAGATCCTGCCGCCACCGGTGCGGCGCATCATCGGGGACCTCTCGGATCGGGAGCGGGTGCTGATCGGCCTGGACCTGCTGTACGAAGAGCTGAGCGACGATGCCTTCAGCGACATGCCCGACGACCCGGATTCTGAATAACCTGAAGCCATGACCAGTGCTGCAATGACGGACGACCAGCGACCCGACCCCCTCCACCTGTCCCAGGTGCAGAAGCTGCCCACGGGCATCGAGGGGCTTGATGACGTTTGCCAGGGGGGCCTGCCGATTGGCCGCTCGACCCTGATCAGCGGCACTTCCGGGACGGGAAAGACCGTCTTCTCGTTGCATTTTCTTTACAATGGCATCTGCCATTTCGATGAGCCTGGCATTTTCGTCACCTTTGAAGAATCACCCCTCGACATCCTTCGCAATGCGGCCAGCTTTGGCTGGGACCTGCAGTCGATGGTCAGCCAGGACAAACTCTTCATCCTCGATGCCTCCCCTGATCCTGAAGGACAGGA
>CAMASU010000095.1 GCA_945861105.1 Synechococcus sp. UW140 | reverse complement strand
CGCGCCCACCACCCCGACCGGGGCCGTGAGGTATTGGTCGTAACACCAAGCTTAAGACTTTTCTGGGATTTGACAAGTCCCCGGTCAAGCGGCGCCGTGCCGTCCCAGCCGTTCATCCGCCCCCTGTGATCTCCGAACGCTTCCAGCAGCTGTGCCGCAGTCAGCTGGACCAGTTCAGCGACCGAAATGACCTGCTGGGGCTTGGGGTCTACGTGGCGGTGCCGCTGGCGGAGGCCGATGATCTGCAGCTGCGACCGGTGGCGGCCTGGCCCATCGCCGCCGACCCCCTCGCCCCGGCGGACCCCCAGGACCATGAACCGCTGCTGCTGGACGGACGCCAGCGGCGCTGGCTGCCCCTGCGGCGGGAGGCGGTCATCATCGGGGCCCTGCGTGTTGACACCCGCACACTCCCCTGGTCCGTCGAGCTGCGCCGCCGACTGGAGGCCGCCGCCGCCGTGCTGAGCGAAGCGCGGGTCCTGGATCTCGAACAGCAGCGGTTGCAGCGGCAGCTCGACCATGAGCAGGACCAGCGTCGGGTGCTCGTTCACCAGATGCGCAACCCCCTGGCGGCGCTGCGCACCTTCACCCAGCTGCTGCTGCGGCGCCTGGAGCCCGGTGATGAGCGGCGCACCCTTGTGGAACAGCTGCTGCAGGAGGAGCTGCAGCTGGATCGGTACCTGGAGGTGCTGGCCGGTCCGCGCAGTGTGCGGGGGCTGCCGGCCGCCGGAGACACGCCGCTGCTGCTGCCGCCGGCCCTGCTGCCCCTCCAGCCCGAGCCCCTGGCCGACCGCCTCGAGCCGCTGCTGCAGCGGGCCGCCGCCACGGCCGCCCTGCAGGGCCGTGGCTGGAACGCGCCGGAGCGCCTGCCCCCCTGGGAGGGGCCGGCGGCGGCGGTGGCAGAGATCCTCGCGAACCTGCTTGAAAATGCATTCCGGTACAGCGCCGCCGCCGGCCCGGTGGGACTCTGGTGCCAGCCCTCCACCGACGGACTCACCCTGGCGGTGTGGGACGGCGGCCCGCCGATCGCCGCCGACGAGCGGGACAGCATTTTCGATCCCGGGGTCCGGGGGGCCCGGGGGGTGGGGCTGAGTGGCACGGGCCTGGGCCTGGCCCTGGCCCGGGATCAGGCCCAGGCCTGCGGCGGCCGCCTTGATCTGCTCGTGCCGGCATCCGCCCTCGATCCAGCCCTGCCGGCCACCGGCAACGCCTTTGTGCTGCAGCTGCCCCTCAGCTCCAGTGCAGCTGCACCAGCCAGGCCAGCCACAGGCTGAAGGCCTCGGTCCACTCGACGCAGGCGCCGTAGCTGTCGCCGCTGTGGCCGCCCAGGCGGCGCCCCAGCTGCCAGGGCACCAGCAGACACGGCACGGCTCCCGCCAGTCCCGCCGCCAGGCCGGCGCCGCCGCCCGTGACCAGCGCCAACCCCGCCAGCCACCCCAGCAGCGCCATCGCCGGCAGCAGTTCTCTCCCCAGGCTCTGGCGCTGGCGGCGGTGGTGGTCGCCGCTGCCCTGGGGGCGCAGGCTTGGGAACCGGTCGATCGCCAGCAATGGCGCCACCCGCCCCCACACGGCACTCCAGACCAGTGCCGCCGGTGCCAGGGGGGCCAGGGCGAGCAGCGCCCCGCCCTTGAGCAGCAGCACCAGCAGCGCCCCCATCAGCCCGCTGGCGCCGATGCGGCTGTCGGCCATGGCCTCGAGGCGGCGGGGTCCGGCGGCCAGGCCATCGGCGGTGTCGATGACCCCGTCGAGGTGCAGGCCGCCCGTGATCCACACGCCCAGGGCCAGCACCAGGGCCGCCCGGCTGGCCACGGGCAGGTCCAGGGCCGTGGCCAGTAGCCACAGGCTGGCCTGGCTTCCCCCCAGCACCAGGCCCACCAGCGGTGCAAAGCGGGCGATGCGGCCGAACTGCGGCGGCGGACCGGGCAGGGGCGGCAGCACGGTGTAAAAGATCCAGCTGCCGGCCAGGTCAGGCCACCAGGAAGGCACGGCGGTGTTCCGGCTGATGGCATTGTGCGCTCACAGCCCCGCTCCGCGGCCCGTGACCTCCGCTCCCCCTCCGCCCTTCCGCTTCGAGGTGGAGCGGTGCTGCCCCCACACCCGGGCGCGCACCGGCCGGTTCCACACGCCCCACGGGGTGGTCGAGACCCCCCGGTTCATGCCGGTGGGCACGGCCGCGACGGTCAAGGGGGTCAGCACCGAACAGCTGCTCACCACCGGCGCCCAGATGGTGCTGGCCAACACCTTCCACCTGCACCTGCAGCCCGGGGAGGGGATCGTGGCCGACGCCGGCGGCCTGCATCGCTTCATGGGCTGGAACGGGCCGCTGCTCACCGATTCCGGCGGGTTCCAGGTGTTCAGCCTCGCCGACCTCAATGCCATCCACGAGGACGGGGTCACCTTCCGCTCCCCCCGCGACGGTGCGGTGGTCGAGCTCAGCCCCGAGCGGGTGATGGCGATTCAGGAGGCCCTCGGTGCCGATGTTGTGATGGCCTTTGACCAGTGTCCGCCCTATCCGGCCGGCCATGGCGAGGTGGCAGAGGCCTGTGGGCGCACCCACCGCTGGCTGGCCCGCTGCGTGGCGGCCCGCCGCCGTGATGACCAGGCCCTGTTCGGGATCGTGCAGGGGGGTGTGCACGAAGACCTGCGCCGTCGCTCGGCCGCCGAGGTGGTGGCCTTCGATCTGCCGGGTTGCGCCATCGGTGGCGTGAGTGTGGGCGAGCCGGCGGCGGCGATGCACGAGGTGGTGCGCTGGGTGACCCCGCTGCTGCCCGACGATCGGCCCCGCTACCTGATGGGGGTGGGCACCCTCCCCGAGATGGCCCAGGCCGTGGCCCACGGAATCGACCTCTTCGACTGCGTGCTCCCCACCCGCCTGGGACGCCATGGAGCTGCCCTGGTGGGCGGTGAACGCTGGAACCTGAAAAACGCGGCCTTTCGCCATGACCACCGCCCCCTCGATGCCAGCTGCCCCTGTGGCGCCTGCCGCTGCCACACCCGCGCCTACCTGCATCACCTCATCCGCAGCGGCGAACTGCTGGGTCTGACGCTGCTGAGCCTGCACAACCTCACCCAGCTGATCCGCTTCACCCGGGCCATGGCCCAGGCCATTGCGGATGGCTGTTTTTCAGAGCGTTTCGCTCCCTGGGAGCCCGAGTCCCCAGCCGCGCACACGTGGTAGCGTCCGACCACCGCACGACTGCCCGACGATGGTGAATGCTGTTCTGCCGCTTCTGGCCCAGCTTCCCGAGGCCTACCGCGCCTTCGCTCCCATCGTGGACATCCTGCCGATCATTCCCCTGTTCTTCCTGCTGCTGGCGTTCGTCTGGCAGGCGTCGGTCGGCTTCCGCTGAGCACCGCCAGGGCGTAGCGGGGCAGAGAGAGCATCCGTCGCCAGCGGGCCGGTTCCTGCAGCAGCCGATACAACCATTCAATGTGAAGGGCTCCCATCCAGCGGGGGGCCCTTTTCTTGTTGCCCGACCACACGTCAAAGCTGCCCCCCACGCCCATCCACAGCCCCGGCTGACCCTGGCGCAACCGCCGGATCCAGGTTTCCTGCCGCGGCACCCCCAGGGCCGCCAGCACCAGGTCGGGCTGCAGTGCCAGCAGGTGCTGCTCGAGGCCGGGCCAGGCCTCGGCGGGCTGGAAACCATGGCAGCACAGCACCAGCTGCAGGCCCGGAATCTCATCGGGCAACCGCTGCTGCAGCGCGGCCATCACCTGCGGAGATGCCCCCACCAGGGCCACCCGCCACTGCCGGGCCGCTGCCTCCTGCAGCAGGGCCCGGGCCAGGTCGATGCCAGGGCAGCGGCGCACCCGCACCCCCTGCAGCGCCAGGGCCCCCACCACACCGGAGCCGTCGGGAATCACCAGCTCAGCGTCCTGGATCACCGCCTCCAGGTCGGGCTGGGCCAGGGCGGCCATGCTCATCTCGGCGTTGAGGGTCACCACCTGACCGCCGCCACGGTCGTGCAGCGCCAGGGCCGCTGCCAGCACGTCGCGGCAGACGTCGATGGGCAGCCCCAGAACCGAGTGGCGCTGAACGTCCGTCTCGGACTGAACCATGGGGAGGCACCGGCGACGGTGGAGAATCTGACGGATCACGCCGACCCTGACAACGTCGTTGGCTGCCCCCCCCCCTGAACGGCTGGCACGCCTGCAGGCTCTTGACGCCCACGTGGAGCGGGTGCTGCTGGGCCGTCAGCACCCGCTCTCGGGGCTGATGCCCGCCAGCACGGCCCACACCGTGCACGGCAACTACGGCGACGCCTGGGTGCGGGACGGGGTCTACACGATCCAGGCGGTCTGGGGGTTACGCCAGGCCTGGTTGCGGTTGGGCGGTCACCCGCGGCGGGTGTACGAGCTCGAGGGCAGTGTGCGGTCGCTGATGCGCGGTCTGCTGCGGGCCCTGATGGGCCAGGCGGCCAAGGTGGAGCGGTTCAAGCTCAGCGGCGACCCCCTCGACGCCCTGCACGCCAAATACGACACGGCCACAGGCCAGCCGGTGGTGGCCGACAACGCCTGGGGGCATCTGCAGCTGGATGCCACGGCCCTGTTTCTGCTGCAGCTGGGCCAGATCACCCGGGCCGGGTTGCCCGTGGTGGTCGGTCGCGGCGAGGTGGCCTTCGTGCAGAACCTCGTCTACTACGTGAGCCGGGCCTACCGCCTGGCCGACTACGGCATCTGGGAACGGGGGGACAAGGGCAACAACGGGGCCCCCGAGCGCAACGCCAGCTCCATCGGCCTGGTGAAGGCGGCACTGGAGGTGCTGGGTGGTCTGGACCTGTATGGGCCCCACGGCGACGGCAGCACCCGTCTGTGGGTGCCACCCGATGCCCTGGTGCGTCTGCGCCGTGCCCTGCAGGCCCTGCTGCCGCGGGAATCGGCCAGCAAGGAGGTCGACAGCGCCTGCCTGACGGTGATCGGTTACCCCGCCTGGGCGGTGGAGCAGCAGGATCTGCGTCGGCGCACCCTGGAGGCCATCCGTCAGCGGCTCGGCGGCAGCTATGGCTATGCCCGGTTCCGCCGTGACGGTCACCAGACGGTGGTCGAAGACAGCACACGGCTCCATTACGAACCCGAGGAGCTGGCCCTCTTCGAAGGCATTGAGTGCCAGTGGCCCCTGTTTCTGGCCTTTGAGCTCGTCACCGCCTGCCTAGAGGAGCGGTGGGTCGAGGCCCGCAGCTTCGAGGAGCGGCTGCGGGGTCTGGCGGTGACGGTCGACGGCGAGGCCCTGCAGCCCGAGCTGTACCGGGTGCCGGCCGACCTGGTGGAGGCCGAACGTCGTTACCCGGGCAGCCAGCGTCGCGAACCGAACGAGAACGTGCCCCTGCTCTGGACCCAGAGCCTCTGGGTGCTGGGCCAGCTGCTGCTGGATGGGCTGCTGCAGCCCGCAGACCTGGACCCGGCCGGCCGACGGCTGGAGCGGCCCCTGGGCTGCCGCCGGGTGCGGGTGGCCCTGGTGCCGGGGGATGACACCGTGGCTGCTGCCCTGGAGGCCGCAGGCCTGCCCCTCGAACGCGGTGGCGGCGAGGTGGCGGTGGCCCCCTCGGCCCGGCTGGCTGAAGCTTTCAGCGACCTGGGGGCCTGGCCCGAGCTGGGTCTGAGCGGCCCTCCTCCGGGGGGACTGGCCACCCTCGCCCATGGCCATCTCTACATCTGCGGCGGGGTCGCCACGGCGTTCCTGTCCCCGGCCCTGGAGGAGGGGATCTTCTACCTGGCCGATGATCCCGAACAGCTGGCCGATGCCGTGCTCGGTGAGCTGCGCCTGCTGCAGCGCCACTGGCCCGATCCGGCCGCCGATCCCCTGCTGCTGCTGCCCGTGGCCCGGGCCCCCTTCCAGCGGGCTGCGGAGGCCTTCCAGGGCCTGCTGCGGCAGCTGCAGCAGGGGGGGCTGGGCGGTGTGGAGGTGCTGCTGGGCACCCTGGCCGACCATGCCCCGCATCTGCGGCTTGAGCCGCTGCCCCTGCCGGCGCTGGCCCCGGGCCGGCCGCCGGCGCCATTGCCCCTGCGCCTCGATGAGGCCCGCGGCCACCGGTCCCTGAGCGTCAGCGAGGAGCAGGCGCTGGAGAGCCGATCGGTGCTCGACCTGGCGGCAGCCCTCTGGAGCAGCACGTCCCTCAGGGAACAGGCCGAACTGCTCGAGCAGCTGCAGGGGCGGCTGGGCAGCGAAGCCCAGCTGCAGGCGCCGGAGCGGGGGCTGCCGATCGGCCTCAGTGAACTGATCGAGGGGGTGTACCGCCGCAGCCTCGAGGCCGGCGACTGGGAGCCGGTCCGCCGCTGTGCCGGTCTGCTGGGCCTGGTGCATCCCCACCTCGAGGATGCCCTCGACGATCTGCTGGCCCGCCAGCGGCAGCTGGTGGTGGGTCGCAACTACACCGATCAGTCGCGCATCCGCGAACCCCTCGACAGCGCCACGATCGTGGAGCGCATGCGACGGTTCAGCGGTGAGGACGGCCGTGAGGTGATCCTGCAGCAGGAACTGCTGCTGGCCCTTGAGCAGATCGCCCGCCAGCAGCCGTCGCTGCTGCACGGCACCCTCACCTTTCAGCTGGGCCAGCTGCTGCTGCTGTTGACCAGTGAGCTGGCCCTGGAGCGGCGCCTCAGCCCCTCAGAAGCCTTCGAGGCCCTCTGTGCCCTGCCGCCCCATGGCATTTCCCGCCGCCTGGGGGTGGTGCTCGCCGACCTCGACCACGCCCGCGCCAGCCTGGATCGTTGCGAACAGCTGCATGTGAGCGGCCAGGTGCTCTGGAAGGCCCCACCGCCGGCGGCCGAGACGCCGATGGGTGGCTGCTGGCTGCAGCACCGCCTGCGTCAGGGGGCCCTGCAACGCATCCCGCGGGATTTCCATCCCGGGGTGTGGGGCCTGCTGCGCCACTGTCGCGGGCTGCTGATCGGCGACAAGCTCGAGCGGCGCAACCGCCTCGACAGCGACGTGCTGGCCGAGAAGACCCCGGGCGAACACAACTTCGCCGCCCTGGTGGAGCATCTGCTCAGCAAGATCGAGGCGCCGGAGTACCGCCAGCTCTCGATCGAGGCGCTGCTGTCGCTGATGGCCTTCTTCGAGGCCAACCCCCAGGTGAGCTTCGGCGACCACCTGGCCCTCGACGTGCTGATCGGCCATGCGGTGCGCCTGGGCTGGCAGCAGGCCCACCCCAGCGTTGCTGCGGAGCTGTACGGGGCCCACAAGGCCCAGGCCTGGGACAGCTT
>CAMASU010000094.1 GCA_945861105.1 Synechococcus sp. UW140 | reverse complement strand
CCCCCTGCAGGCGTGACTGCGGTCGGAAGCTGGCGCCGGCGGCGGCGGCAATCCGGTCGAGCACCAGAAAGCCGACGTTGTGCCGGGTGTCGGCATAGCGGTCGCCGGGATTACCCAGCCCCGCCAGGAGCGTCAGGGTTGTCATGGCTGGCGGGCAGAGGCGGCGGGGTCTCGCCGCCGGCCATGGCCTCGGGGGGGGTGTCGATGGCCTTGCGGAACTCCTGCTCGAACTCCTGGGAGGCCGACTGGAAGCTGCGCAGGGTGCGACCCAGGGTGCGGCCCAGTTCGGGCAGCTTGCGGGGCCCGAACACGATCAGGGCGATGACCGCGATCACCGCCATTTCGGGCAGACCGACCCCGAAGACGTTCATCGATCAGCCCAGGCCGTTCCAGCCGACGGTGATGCCGTCGAGCAGCAGCGACCGGTTGTAGAGCTGGAGGATCACCAGCAGAAAGACCAGGAACAGCACCATGAACACCCCCATCACGGGGGTGGTGCCCCAGCCGGGAACCACCTTCCCGTACTCCGAGTTGAGGGGGCGGAGGAGATCTCCCAGGCGGGTGCGTTGCGCCATGGCGTGTGGGGGCCTCGCTGGCAGAGCGGATGGGTCGATACTGTAACGGCCCTGGCCCGCCCGGCCGCCGGCCCCTGTAGGGACTCTTGATGGAAACCAGTTCACCGGCCCTGACCGTGGCCATCACCATGCTCGTCGCCCTGCTGGGGCTGACCGGCTTCGGCATTTACACGGCCTTCGGGCCGCCCTCCCGCCGCCTCAGCGATCCCTTCGACGATCACGAGGACTGAGGCGGCAGGGTCCAGCGACCCAGCTCCCAGGGGCCCACCGCCCCCGGCCAGTGGCCGCGGCAGGGGGCCAGCTGCTGACCCACCAGCTCCAGTGCTCCTGAAGGGGGCTGGGCCGTGAGCCGCAGCAGCTGCAGATCGGGGTTCGGCCAGTCGAGCAACCGTTGCCGGTCCGGCGGACCTGCCGCCGCCGGACCGCTCCACAGCGGTTGCCGGAAGCCCGCCGCCTCGGCCGGCACCTGCCCCCGCCACCAGCCGGCCGCCGCCGGCATCAGCCCCAGCCGCTGCCGGTGCCGGCCGGCATCGGCGCCGGGGTCCGGCCAGGTGGGGCCCCGCAGCAGCGACACACCGATGCCCTCCGGACGGCCATCGACCCCCTGGGGCCCGTCGAGCAGCACCGCCAGGCCGCCCCCCCACAGCCACGACACAGCTGTCGCCTCCCAGCGGCTGCGTTCCCGGGCGGTGCAGGCCCGGCGCGGCCGCTCCACCACCCCTGCCGCCGTGTCGGCGGCCCAGAAACCACCGTCGCGCACCAGGGGCAGTTCGGCCCGCAGCAGTTCGTGGGTCTGCTGCCAGTCGGCCTCCAGGTCCAGCTCCAGCACGGGGCTGGCGGCCCGCAGGCTGGCCACCAGCGAGAGGCGGCTGCCGCCGCAGTGGCCCCGCCAGCGCAGGCGGGTGGCCAGGGGGCCCGCCTCCAGCACCATGGGCCCCCCATCCCAGGCGAAGGGCAGGGGCCTGGCGCGGTGGTCGCCCGCCAGGTCCCAGGCATCCCAGAAGGCGCCGCGGTCGGCCCAGCGGCACCACTGGAGGGGCCCCGCCAGCAGCTCCTCGCCGGCGCAGGCGCGCAGGGCCAGCACCCCCTGGGGGCCCAGCCGCGCCACGAGCTGGTCATTGCCCAGCCGCCACGTGCCATCGGCTTCGGCCTCCAGGGTCACCGCCCCCCGCACGACCCCGCCGCCGGAGCCGGCGATGGCCGCCAGCCGCTGCAGTTCGATACCGGCCCCCACCGCCAGCTGCACCCAGGTGCCCCCATCGCGGGCCCGCTGGTCCGGCAGGGGACCGTCCGGCCCCCGCCAGTGGCTGCCCGGCGGCGGCTGCGGCAGCCGCACCACCCGCGGCCCGGCCGCCGCCGGCAGCAGCTGGCCCAGCCACCAGTGCTGCGGGCGGGGTCCCCGTTCCTCGGGGGCAGGTGCCCAGTGGCGTCGCAGCAGCGCATCCCGCCGCTGGCGGCTCTGGCGGCGGCAGCGGCGCCAGACCGGTTCCGCCTGCTCGAACACCTCCGGCACTGACGTGCCGGGCAGGATGTCGTGGAACTGCTGGAACAGCAGTCCGCGCCAGGCTTCCCGGCCCTCGTCGGCCCCGACACCGGCCAGAGCGGCCAGGCTGTCGGCCTCCCGCAGCAGCCGTTCAAGGGTGCGGTTGTGCCGTTTCTGGTCAGGACGGCTGGTGGCGCAGCCCCGGTGCAGCTCGAGGTAAAGCTCATCGCGCCACACCGGCAGGCTGGCGGCCAGGGGCGCCAGGCCGTCGAGGTGCTCGCGCAGGCTGCCGAAGCGGTGCCGTGGCGCCAGGGGCTGGCCGTTCCAGAGTTCGAGCTGCTCCAGCATCTCTTCGCTGGGGCCACCGCCATGGTCCCCGACCCCCGGCAGCCACAGGCCTTCCTCCAGTCCGGTGGCGGCGGTCCAGGCCCGGGCCTCGCGGGCCATCGCCAGGGGATCCCCATCGGTGCCGATCGGGGCGGTCATCAGCGCCAGCACCTCGGCGCCGCCGCGGGCGCGCCAGCGGAACAGACGGTGGGGGAAGGGGTTGTCGGCGTTCCAGAACAGCTTGTGGGTGAGGAACCAGCGCACACCGGTGGCGGCACACACGGCCGGCAGGCCGGCGCCGAAGCCGAAGCTGTCGGGAAGCCAGGCCAGGTCGTGGCGCCAGCCGGGGAAGTGACGGTGGCTCCAGGCCTGGCCTTCTTCGAACTGGCGCAGCAGCGACGGTCCGCCCACCAGCACGCAGTCGGTCTCCACCCAGGGGCCGTTGAGCGGCTCCCAGCGACCTTCGGCCGACCGCTGCACGATCGCGGCGAACAGGGCGGGGTGGTGGCGGGCCAGCCAGTCGTAGAGCGCCGGGGTCGAATGGCCGAAGCGCAGGGCCGGCCAGCGTTCCATCAGACCCAGCACCGAGCGGAAGGTCCGTTCGGCCGCCTGCCAGGTGTCGGCCACCGGCCAGAGCCAGGCCAGGTCGAGGTGGGCATGGCTCACCAGCAGCAACTGCCCCGCCGGCGGTTCGGCGGCCAGCTGCGCGATGAGGGCCGTTTCGTCGTGGGGCAGGGCGGGGGGAGCGGTGCCGGCGGTCCCGTGCCGCTGCCGCAGCAGCCGCAGCTGGCCCAGGGCCAGCAGGCCGTGGGGATCGGCCCGGTCGAGCGGTTCCCGTTCCACCCGTGCCAGCAGCAGGGCGCCGTCGTCGTGGCGGGGGCTGCGCAGCCGCAGGGTCAGCTCCAGGGTCTCCCCTTGCCAGAAGGCCGCCGGCAGCAGCCAGCGGCAGGCGGCATCGAACAGATCGCCGACCACCACCGGCTGGCCGTCGATCAGCACCTCGGCGGCTTCAGCCCACCAGCGCAGGGCCAGCCGCGCCCGGCTGTCGCGGCCGTCACCCCAGGCCGGGGGGCACCGGAGCTGATAGGTGAGGCTGAGCCAGCCCCCCCCCCGGGGCCAGATCAGCAGGCCGCGGGCATGCCAGTCGGGCCGGTGCCGGCGTCCCCAGGGATTTCCCAGGCCGGGCTGGCCGTCGGGGCCGAGCAGCAGCGGCAGCAGATCGAGCTCCAGCCGGGGAGAAAACGTTTCAATCCACCCCTCAACCGCCCCGGGAAGCGCCTGGGTCATCCGTCATCCCCGCACGTGGCCCATAGGATGATCGCGCCGCTCCGGGTGCGGCGCTTTACCCGACCCCTTCCGGCTGGACCATGCTCGCCCTCAAGATTTCCGTCTACTCCGTCGTCTTCTTTTTCATCGGCATTTTCATGTTCGGCTTCCTGGCCAGTGATCCCAGCCGGACGCCCAGCCGGAAGGACCTGGAGGACTGACCGTTCCTGGGCGTGGCAGGATCTGCGCCCCTGATCCCCGCCGGGCTTGCGGTTCCGCTCACGCCTCCTGATCCCGGCGGTGCTTCTCGTCGGCTGGGCACTCCCTGGCCGCAGTGAGGCCATCGATGCCGGCGAACCACCGGCTGCCCCCCAGGACCCGGCCCCCGCGGATCCGGACCTTCAGGCGCCTGTCCAGCCGGCCCTGCCACCCCTCGACATCGAGCTGCGCGCCGATGAACAGGGTTACGACCAGGCCACGGGGCGGTTCACGGCCCGCGGCAACGTCAGGGTGTCGGTGGCGGGCGGTCGCCTCCAGGCCGATGCCCTCGAGTACGACAGCCGCACCCGCGTCCTCTGGGCCCGGGGTTCCGTGCGGTTCGAGCGCGGCAGCCAGCGCATCCAGGCCAGCAGCCTGCGCTACAGCCTGCTGCAGAAGGAAGGGGAACTCGAGGATGTCTACGGCGTCGTCGATCTGCTGAGCAGCGAGCTCGACCTCAATCCCGATGCTCCCCTCGCCGGTACCCCCGAAGGCCAGACGGCGGAACAGCGTCAGCGCCTTGCGCTGCTGCAGAACCCCCCCAGCCCTGGCACGCCTGTGCCGCCGGCCACCGTTGCCCCCCTGGTGGAGCCCGAACCGCTGAGCTGTCCGCCGGTGCTGCCGCCGCTGCCGCGGCAGCCCCATCCCCAGGCCCTCACCCTCTGGGGTGGCCAGATGACCGATGCCACCTTCGGGGAGACCTTCATCTTCCAGGGGGCCCTCCGCCCTGAGGGTGTCGGCGGCCTTGGTTACATCCATCGCCTGGTGGAGGCCGACCCCTTCGCCCTTGAGATCGACAGCAACCTGCTGCTGCACGTGGCCGGCCGCAACAGCGACCTGCGCTACACCGCCGGTGTGCTGCCGGAACAGGCGTCCCGGGCCGTCACCGACCCCCAGACCTTCGCGGAAGTCACCTTCGGCCTGGGCCTGCGCTGGTGGATCCGCCCCTGGCTGAGCCTGCAGGCGGTGGAGGGGGTGAGCCTGCTGTCGGAGCTCAGCAACTACGAGACCGTCTCCTGGCAGCGTTCGACCCAGTTCCTCAATTACCTCGGGGCCGAGCTGGCCGTGGATGTCTCCCCCCAGTGGACGGTGGTGGGCCGCATCCACCACCGCTCCGGCGCCTACGGCACCTATGCGGGCGTGTACGAAGGCAGCAACGGGTACATGGTGGGTGCCCGCTATCGCTTCGGCCGCAATGGCCCTCGCCGGCCCCAGGCGGATGATCCGCCGCCCCTGGGCTGCCCCGGGGCCGAAGCCGAGGGGATCGTGCGCCGCCGGCCGCTGGCGCAAGAGCTCGAGGCCGCTGCCATGGATCCAGAGGCGCTGGATCCCGCGGCGCTGGATGCTGCGGCGACGATGGCGCCACCACCGCCCCCGCCGCCGGCCCCCAGCCGCGCCAGTGTGACCAGCCGCCGCAGCGCCATCGCCGCCATCGACCAGCGGGTGCGCGATGTGCAGCCTCGCCAGGGGCTCATCATCGACCGGCGGTTCGGCACCACCGATGCCAGCGCCCTCAGCAACGAGGAGGGCCAGTTCGGGGTCGTGGCCCCTGAGCAGCTGCAGGAGCTGCGGGCCACCAAGAACCGACGCCTGATCACCGGTTCGATCACCCACTGGCGCTTCCAGGCCCCCGCCCTGCGCCTCACCCCTGAGGGTTGGAGCGCCCCGCGGGCGAGCTTCACCAACGACCCCTTCACACCGGCCCAGGTGTGGGTCGATGCCGACGAGGTGACCTCCTGGCAGGAGGCCGACGGCACCACGGTGATCCGTTCCCGTGGCAACCGCCTGCTGCTCGAGAACAAGCTGCCGTTGCCGCTGCCGTCGACCCTGCGGGTCAAGCCCAAGCAGGACAAGGAGGTGCAGAACCGCTGGGCCCTGCTGAACGACCGGGATGACCGCGATGGCCTCTACCTGCAGTACACCCTGCCGGAACAGAAGCTGGGCAGCACGAGCCTCACGGTGCGGCCCCAGTTCATGGTGCAGCGGGCCTTCAACGGCAACAACGACGCCTATCCGGCCCCCGGGGCCCCGGCGGGGTCGGATGCGGTGAACCAACCCAACACCCTGGCCGACCTGTTCGGCGTCGAAGCCCAGCTGGAGGGCCCCCTCGGCCAGGGCGGCTTCAATGCCAACCTCGACATCTCCAGCTTCGCCCCCGACCGGTTGGCCAATGCCACCCGGGCCAACGGCGAACTGCGGCAGCCGCTGTCGCTCCCGTGGGTCGGTGATGCCCAGGGACGCCTCTTCGGCGCCTACCGCTATCGGGTCTGGAACGGGTCCCTCGGCCAGCAGGACATCTACGCCGCCTATGGCGGCTTCATCGGCAAGCAGGGGCTGCTGCCGGCTCCGGCCGGGGTGTCGGCCTCGTACATCTGGCGGTTGGGGGTCGGCAACTACCAGAGCAACCTGTTCGCCCAGGGCAACCAGGAGAGCGTCGACCTGGAGGCCCTGTGGCGCGGCAACTTTTACGCCTCCGCCAACCTGCGCCTGCCGCTCTGGACCGGTCAGTCGCTGCCGCTCACCTCGGAGGGGGCCTACCGCTACTCACCGGTGCCGGTGGTTCCGGGCCTCAGCCTCAGCCTCGTGCCCTTCACCAACGTCGCGGCCTATGGCAATGGCGACAGCCAGTCGCTGCTGGGCATCTCGGGGGGACCCACCATCACCCTGGGCCACTTCAACCGGCCCCTGCTCGATTTCACCCGCCTGTCGCTGTTCGGCAGCGTCACGGCCAAAGGCGGCGACAGCCCCCTGGCCTTTGACCGCTATGTCGACACCGCCACCGTCGGTGTCGGTCTGACCCAGCAGCTGCTGGGGCCGCTGCTGCTCAACGGCGGCGTCGAGTACAACGTCTCGGGCAGCTCCGGTGAGTACGGCAAGACCACCAACTCGTATGTGGAACTGCGCTGGCAGCGCCGTGCCTACGACATCGGCGCGTACTACAGCCCCTACACCGGCATCGGCGGCCTGCGCATCCGCCTCAACGACTTCGGTTTCCGCGGCCCCGGGGTGCCGTTCGTGCCCTGGGAGCCCCGCCGCGGCGAGCTGCCTGAGCCCTGAGGCCCAGGCGCGTCAGTCGGGGCCGCCCACGATCAGGTTGCTGCGGTACAGCTCGGCACCGGCGAACTGCAGACCTTCCACCCGGGCCCCGCGGGTGAGGGCCTGGATCACGACGGCCTGGCGCAGATCGGCCTGGCGCAGGTCGGCGCCGCTGAGGTCGGCATTGGTGAGCCGGCTGCCCTGCAGCTGGGCCTGGCGCAGATCGGCGCCGCTCAGGTCGGCCCCTTCCAGGTTGGCGTCGCGCAGGTCGG
>CAMASU010000093.1 GCA_945861105.1 Synechococcus sp. UW140 | reverse complement strand
CGAGAGCACGTTGGCGACCACCTGCACCATGGAAAGGACCAGGTAGATGAATGCCCAGCGAAACAGGTTGCGGCCATTGCCACGAAACAAGGAGACCGAAAGGCCGACGGTGACGGCCACAAAGACCAGGGTGCTCAGCCGCTCGACCGCACTGAGCACCGCGTTGTAGCTGTTGGCCACCACATGGTGATGTTCGATGTGGCGCAGCAGGCTCACATCCATCGCCCACACCAGGGTGATGGCCAGCAGCACCCAGAACCGCCCACGGCCATGGGTCAACCGCCGCCGCAGCCCGTCGGCGGGGCTGCCCGAGGTCGCGGTCTCCGCTGGTTCGGGGGCGCTGGGCATGGGAGCTGGCATCAGCAGATCGCAGTCAACCTGATCGCCGGCAGCAGGCGATGGCAGCCGCCTAAAGTGAGCTGTTGACTGGAGGGGCGATGAATCCGGCCCACGACTCCTGTTCAGCCCAGGATTCCTGTTCAGCCCAGGATTCCGTCCCGGTCGACCAATCCGTCCCGGCCCAGGATTCCGGCCGCGGCCCAGGCGAGCTGGTGATCCTCCACTATCCCCGGCCGCTGCCGATGCGCCTCGATCGCTGGCTGGTGAGCCAGCGGCCGGAGCAGAGCCGCGCGCGGATCCAGAAGTTCATCGACAACGGCTACGTGCGGGTCAACGGCAGCGTCGGCCGGGCCAAGACCCCCCTGCGCCAGGGCGACACGGTGGAACTGTGGATGCCACCGCCGGAACCGCTCGAATACCTCAAACCCGAGCCGATCCCCCTGGATGTGCTCTTTGAAGATGCCCATCTGATCGTGGTCAACAAGCCCGCGGGCCTCACCGTTCATCCGGCCCCCGGCAACCGGGACGGCACCCTGGTGAACGGCCTGCTGCACCACTGCCCCGACCTGCCCGGCATCGGCGGCGAACGCCGGCCGGGCATCGTGCATCGCCTCGACAAGGACACCACCGGCTGCCTGGTGGTGGCCAAGACCCAGCAGGCGCTGGTGGCCCTGCAGAACCAGATCCAGCGTCGTATCGCTTCGCGCGAATACCTGGGGGTGGTGCATGGCGTCCCTGCCGGCGACAGCGGCAGCCTTGTGGGAGCCATCGGCCGCCATCCCGTCGACCGCAAGAAATATGCGGTGGTGAGTGACGACAAGGGGCGCCAGGCCCGCACCCACTGGCAACGGCTGGAACGGCTGGGGGACTACACCCTGCTGCGCTTCAGGCTCGACACCGGCCGCACCCACCAGATCCGCGTCCACTGCGCCCACATGGGCCATCCGCTGGTGGGGGATGTGACCTACAGCCGCTGCCGTCGGCTGCCGGTGGAGCTGCCCGGGCAGGCGCTGCATGCCGTGCAGCTGGCGCTGAACCATCCCGTCAGCGGCGAACGGCTGACCTTCGAGGCGCCGCTGCCCCCCCCCTTCGAGCGGCTGCTGGCGTGGCTGCGCCGCAGCACGGGGGTCAGTGGCAGTAGCCCCGCCGCCATCCCTCCACCGCCGCCGCCGCCCGGGTCCTGACCCGCAGCCGCCGCAGGATGTCATGGACGTGATCGCGGGCGGTGGAAGGCGCGATCTGCAGCTGTTCGGCGATGGCGCGGTTGCTGCACCCCCGGGCCACCAGCTGCAGCACCTCAAGCTCGCGCCCCGTCAGCTCCTCCGGCTCCCCCGGGGGGCGCTGCCCCCCGCCGGCCACCGCCAGCGCCGGATCGACAAAGGTGTGGCCGCGCAGCACCTGATCGACGGCATGCACCAAGGCGCCGGTGCGACCGATGCTCTCTTCAAGCAGAACGGCATCGGCACCATCCGCCAGGGCCGACCGCACCAGCACCCGGTGGTTGTGGGTCAGCAGCAGCAGACAGCGGTGCGGTCCCCCGGCGGTTCGCACCGCCCTGATCAGGTCGAGGCCGGCACCGTCGGCCAGGTGTTCACCCACCACCAGCAGCCAGGGCCCGGGCCGCCGCTCCAGGACGGCCAGGGCCTCGGCCATCGACGGGACGACCGCCGGGGCAAGGGTGCGCCTCCCCTCGCTGGTGGCCTCATCGGCCTGGAAGGTGAGGCTGAGGGCCAGCAGGCGCGGGGTGAGCGCCACCAGCAGCTGCCGGTCGTGCAACAGCAGCCGCAGCAGATCCCGACGGGCCTGCAGCACCGGGTGCTCGGCACGGAACTCCATCGGACCTGCGACGGCGACGGCGACCGTTTCCACCCTGACAGGCCGTTGCCGCAGACCGTGGCTACGTTGCGGGCGCTCCTCCCCTCCGCCGCCGGACGATGGCCAAGGAACGCTTCTTTCTCGAACTCGAACCGGCAGAAGAGGCCATGAAGGCCTGGCCGCATGTGTTGATCGTGGGCGGCGGCTTCGCCGGCATCAAGGCCGCCCATCGCCTCAGCAACCGGCCCGTGCGGGTGACCCTGGTCGACAAGCGCAACTTCAGCCTGTTTCAGCCGCTGCTGTACCAGGTGGCCAGCGGCCTGGTGTCGGAGGCCGATGTGGCGACGCCGCTACGGGAACTGTTTGAACGGGCCAGCAATGTGCAGATCCTGCTCGGGGAGGTGGAGGATCTGGACACCGAGGCCCGCGAGGTGGTCTTCAACGACCGGCGGCTGCGGTACGACACCCTGATCCTGGCCAGCGGTTCGGGCAGCAGTTATTTCGGCCACGAGGAATGGCGCAGCTCGGCTCCGCCGATGAAGATCCTCGAGCATGCCCGCGAGATCCGCCGGCGGGTGCTGTCGGCCCTTGAGGAGGCCGAGCAGACGCCCGATCCCGAGCGGCGCCGCTTCCTTCAGTCGGTGGTGGTGATCGGCGGTGGGCCCTCGGGTTGCGAACTGGCCGGCTCCCTCAGCGCGCTGATGCGCACCAGCACCGAACGCGACTTCCGCCAGCTGGATCCGGAGGACTGCCAGGTGACGCTTGTGGACCCGGGGGACCGGGTGCTCAAGACCATGCACCCCAGCCTCTCGGCGGCGGCAGCCCACAGCCTCGAACAGACCGGCGTGCGGCTGCTGCTGGGGGGACGGGTGCAGCGGATCGAACCCGGTCGACTGGTGCTGAGCCGCAAGGGCAGCGACGGCAGCAGCGAAGAGCTGGTGATGGAGGCCGCAACGGTCTGCTGGACCGCCGGGGTGCGGGCCTCTCACCTGGGAGGACTGCTGGCGGAACGCACCGGCTGCAGCACGGACCGGGGCGGCAGGGTGATCGTCGAACCCGACTTCTCGATTCCCGGCCACCCCGAGATCCGGGTGGTGGGCGACCTGTGCTCCTACAGCCACACCGCCGACGGCAATCCCCTGCCGGGCATGGCAGGACCGGCGGTGCAGATGGGGGGCTGGGTGGCCCTCGACGTGCTGGCCCGCCAGGAGGGCCGCAGCCAGGCGCCGTTCCGCTGGACCGACCTGGGCAGCATGGCCGTGATCGCCCCCCTGTCGGCCGTCGCCGACCTGCGGGGCTGGCGGGTGAGCGGCTTCGTGGGCTGGTTGCTGTGGGGGGTGGCCCACCTGGGCTTCATGCCCGACAACGAGAACCGCCTCAGCCTGCTGGTGAAGTGGCTCTGGAGCATCGGCACCCAGCAGCGGTCGTCGCTGCTGATCACCGGCGCCCCCGATCAGCACATGGCCGTGGACGTCGGCCTTGAGCGGGCACCGCTGCCGCTGGCGGCCGCCACCACCGCCGACCCCGAGGCGGTCAGAGCCTGAGGCCCGCCTCCGGCGAGGGTTCCCGCAGGCGGGACCCCACCGCCAGCGGGAACATCGCCAGGGCATGGCCGCCGCTGACCAGCAGCAGCTGCCACGGGGCCAGCGCCCAGGGGCGACCAGGCCCCAGCAGGGCGGCCGCCAGCGCCAGGCCGATCAGGTAGGGGAACCACCAGAGCACCCCGGTGCCCCCGGTCTGGCGGCCACGGGCAAGCTGCAGCAGCGTCGGCAGCAGCACCAGCGGCAGGGTCAGCCGCAGGCTGGTCCAGCCACACCAGACGATCGCCCAGCTCGCCACCACGAAGGCCAGGGGGCACAGCACCTCGGCCAGGGGCAACCGGTAGGGCCGGGGCAGATCCGGCCGCTGGCGGCGCAGGGCCAGCAGACTCACGGGCCCCATGGCCAGGGCGATCACCAGGGCGGCGGTGACGAGGCTCACGGCACCGCTCCAGCTGGGGCCGGCCAGCAGCAGCAGCATCCCCACCGCCACCGTCGCCAGCAGGGCCGGGGCCGGCACCCCGGCCCTGTTGAGTCCCACGAAGCGGGCGGGCAGCAGCCCGAGGGTGGCCATCATCCAGTTCACCCGCGCGGCGGTGCCCATGTACGCCATGGCCGTGGCGCTGGGGGACACCACCGCATCGGTGATCAGCAGCGTCGCCAGCAGCGGCAGGCCGACCGCCAGCACCACCGCCACCAGGGGTCCACCCTGGGCGGTGAGCGACAGCCCAGCCCAGCCCCGCGCCAGATCAGCCGGCGGCACGGCCAGCAGGAAGGCCAGCTGCAGCACCAGATAGATGGCCAGGGAGACCCCCAGCCCCAGACCCATGGCCAGGGGCACATCCCGCTGGGGCTGCCGTGCCTCGCCCGCCAGGTCCATGGCCGTGCGGAAGCCGAGCAGGCTGAAGAGGATGCCGCCGGTGCTGAGGGCCTCCAGCCCCCCCGCCGCCGACCCGCCGGCGATCTGCAGGTTGGCGGGATGGGCGGCAACGGCAATCAGCGCCAGGGCCGTGGCCAGGGGCACCAGCAGCTTCCAGACCGTGAGCCCATTGATCCAGCGGGCCAGGGCGTCGATGCCGCTGAGGTTGATCCAGCCGAACACCAGCAGCAGCAGCGCCGCACAGCCCAGGCCGGCGGGGGTGAGGCTGCTGCTGCCGCTCTGGTCATGCACCAGCCAGGGCAGCACGGTGCCCAGGTATTCGACGGTGGCCAGCACCTCGATCGTGGGCAGGGCCACGTAACCGAGCCAGGCGGTCCAGCCACCGAGGAAGCCCGCCAGCCGTCCGTGGGTGAGCAGCGGCACCTGGGCCAGCGCCCCGGAGCTGCTGATCAGGGCGCCGAGCTCAGCGAAGACCAGGGCGATGAGAAAGGCCATCAGGCCCCCCGCCAGCCAGGCCAGCAGGCTGGCGGGTCCCGCCAGCCGCGCCGACAGGTAGGGGGCGAACAGCCAGCCGGAACCGATGGTGCTGGTGACGACCGCCATCACCAGCGAGAACAGGGACAGCTGGCGCTGCAGGGCGGGGTCAGCGGCCATCAGGCAGCGGGGGGCAGCCGGGGACAGGCCTCCACCAGCCGGCGGGTGATGGGGGCCATGGGGGCACGCAGCAGCACATCCCCGGGGCCCTCCTCGGCGATGCGCCCGCGGTCGAGCACGATCACCCGATGGCAGAAGCCGCTGGCGACGCCGAGGTCATGGGTGACGAAGATCATCCCCAGCCCCAGGCGCTGCTGCAGATCCCGCAGCAGGTCGAGCACCTCGGCCTGCACCTCGGCATCGAGCATGCTCACCGACTCATCGCACAGCAGCACCGTGGGCCGCAGCACCAGGGCCCGGGCGATGGCCACCCGCTGCTGCTGGCCCCCCGACAGCTGCCGCGGCAACCGTGCACCGAAGGCCGCCGGCAGCCCCACGGCTTCGAGCTGCTCGTGGGCCCGGCGCCGGGCCTCGCTGCGGTCGGCCAGGGCGTGGATGAGCAGCGGATCGGCGATGGCCTCCTCGACCGTCATGGCGGGGTTGAGGCAGGCCAGTGGGTCCTGGAACACCATCTGCAGGCGACGGCGGGCCTGGCGCAGGGCGGCCCCCCGCAGCCGCCGCAGGTCCCGGCCCTGCAGCAGCACCTCACCGCCACGCACCGGAGCCAGGCCCATCAGGGCCCGGCAGAGGGTGCTCTTGCCGCAGCCTGAGGCCCCCACCACCCCCACGGTCTCGCCGGCATGGAGCTGCAGGCTGACCCCGTCGACCGCCTTGAGCCATCGCTGCTGCCACGGCAGGCCTGGCAGCGGATGCCAGCAGCGCAGCTGATGCAGTTCCAGCACCACGGGGGCCCGCGGCGGTTCGGGGCTGGCGCCACCCTCCCGGCGCCGGGCGGCCGCCACCAGCCGCTGGGTGAGGGGCTGACGGGGGGCCGCCAGCACCGTGCGGGCCGGGCCCTCCTCCAGCAGCCGCCCCTCGTGCAGCACCGCCAGCCGGTCGCACCAGCGGCCGGCCGTCGCCAGATCGTGGGTGATGAGCAGCAGAGAGCTGCCCAGTTCGCGGCAGAGGCCCGTCAGTTCGGCCATCACCTGGCCCGACACCGCCACATCCAGGCTGGTGGTGGGTTCATCCGCGATCACCAGGGGCGGCCGCAGGGCCATGGCCAGGGCGATCGCCACCCGCTGGCGCATGCCACCGCTGAATTCGTGGGGGTAGCTGCGGAACCGTTCGGCTTCGATGCCCACCCGCTGCAGCAGATCGAGGGCCCGGGAGCGCAGCTCCCGGCGTGGGTCACCGGGACGGTGGGCCCGCAGGGTGTCGGTGAGGTGGTCGCCGATGCTCAGCAGGGGGTTGAGGCGGGTCATGGGGTCCTGGAACACCAGACCCACCGCCTCCCCCCGCAGGCGGTTGAGGGCCGCCCGGCCGAGGCGGCGGGGGTCCTGGCCCAGCAGTTCGAGCCGGCCGCCGCTGCGGCTGCCGGGGGGCAGCAGCTGCAGCACGGCCCGGGCGACGGTGCTCTTGCCGCAGCCCGAGGGGCCCACCAGGGCCAGCCGTTCCCCGGGTTGCAGGGTCAGGTCCAGCCCCCGCAGCACCGGTTCGGCGTCGGCACCGCCGGCGGGCGGATAGGCAACGCTGAGCCCCTCGAGCAGCAGGACCGGACCGGTGGACCCCATGGGCAGCCGCCCACAGCAGGGGGCATCGTGCAGGCTGCTGAATAGCATGGATCGAGTCGGACAGGGTCATGCTCGACGCCGCAGACCGGAGTGAAACGGCCCCAGGGCTGCCCGGCCTGATGGTGCAGTTGACCGAGTCCGGCCTGCACGGCCCCGACGACTACACGATTCCGCTGCCCGACTGGCTGCGGCGCTGCATCGAACACGTGCCCCCGGGCCGGGGCGACAGCTGCCCCACTGACCCTGAGGCCCTGCTGGCCTCGGCCTTCCACTTCGCTTACCAGCTGCACGCCAACCAGGTGCGGGCCAGCGGCGAGCCCTACATCGTCCATCCGGTGGCGGTGGCCGATCTGCTGCGGGACATCGGTGCCAGCGCCGCCGTGATCGCCGCCGGCTTCCTGCACGACGTCGTCGAAGACACCGACGTGACGCCGGAGCAGCTCGAGGAGCATTTCGGCGCCGAGGTGCGGCGGC
>CAMASU010000092.1 GCA_945861105.1 Synechococcus sp. UW140 | reverse complement strand
TGCCAGTGGAATTCGGTGCCGGCCTCCGGCACGGTGTCGCAGTACAGGATCCAGGCCAGCACCCGCCGCACGGGTTCGGTGACGTCAGCGTCGGTGGTCCAGTCGGCATGCCAGCGGTGAAAGCCTTCACCGGGGGCGTAGCGCTGCAGGTTGAGCAGGGGCACCACGAACAGATCACCGCCGGGACACACCTCCCGCAGCAGGGGCCGTTCCCGCAGCATCTGCTCGAGGCCGGCCGTCACCCCCCGCAGCAGGGCGTCGGCCAGCCCATGGGCCTCGGGGTCGTCGCGGTCGATGGCCACCAGGGTGATGTCGGTCGACACCTTGGCGGGCCCGCGGGGGTCGGCGGGATCACCACCGAAGGCAACGCCGCGGCGGTGCAGGTCAGTCCGGCGGTCGAAGAACGCCATCACCGCATCGGCGAGGGCCTCATACCCGGGATGTCGCAGGGGACAGATCAGCTGCATGGGGCCCAGGGAACAGCCAGCACCCCCTGGTGCACCTGCCAGTGGGCGGGATCGGGATCCACCCGACCGCTCAGCCCCTGGCGGGCGAAGCAAGCGGCCGCACGGTCGGAATCGGGGGCCGTGTCGGCGGCATCAATGGCCACCAGCAGCACCTGGGCCTGGGCCGGATCGGCGAGCAACCGCAACCCTTCATCGATCTCCTCACGGCTGAAGAACTGCTGGCGCAGGCGGGCCGAGAGGGGGTCACCGAGGGCCGCGGCGAAGGCCTCGAGCGCTTCCCGGTCAGGACCGCTGCCGCAGCGCAGGGCCAGCCAGATCTGGAACTTGGCCCAGCTCTCGACGGTCCAGAGGGGCGCAAAGGCCGTGCGACGGGTGCGCACCAGGTCGTCGAGGGCCAGGTCCACCAGCCGTGCCCGCAGGTCGGCGGCCGCCAGGTTTCCGTCCGCCATCCGTTAACGGATCCACAACCCTCCTCTCCTAGCAGCAGGAAAGAAGACCAAGAACGGGTTATGGACTTCACCCAGCATCTCCCCCTGGTGCGGGAGCGCCACCGACGGATCCGCAGCCTGCTGCTGGGACAGCGGTTCATACTCTGCCTGGGCCAACGCGGACAGCTGCTGATGCATGCGTCCACCGAGGGCCCTGAACTGGTGGGCGTCTGCACCACCGAGGCGGAGGCCCTGGGTATGGTGCAACGACTGCGGCCACAGCTGCTGGTCACCCATGACGTGCTGGAAGACGGTGACGGGGTGAGCCTCACCCGGCGGGCGCGGGCGCTGCTGCCGACCCTGCAGGTGCTGATGATCGTGGTGCAGCCCCATCGATTCGACCGCGAAGCAGCTGCGGCGGCAGGCTGCACAGCCCAGTGCGACGCCCGCCGGCTGGGGGGCGGCAGCGTGCTGTTGGCCATGCAGTGCCTGCTACAGCAGCACCACTTCGTGGATGCCTCTCTGAACCACTGTCACCAGCTGCCGCGGTTGTCACCCCGGGAACAGCAGGTGCTGCAGGGTCTGGACCAGGGCCTGAGCAACAGCGAACTGGCGGCCGACCTGGGGCTGCGACCCCACACGGTCAAGGGCTATGTGCGGCAGGTGCAGGAGAAGCTGGGGGCCCGCAACCGCACAGAAGCGGTGGCGCTGGCCTTCCAGACGGGGCTTCTGCAGGCAGACTGAGGGGGTTGCCTGACCAGCCGATGGCCCTGGACCTGAACGATCCCGATCTGGAACTGCCGGATCTGGTCTACGCCTACCAGACCTGGGTTCTGGCGGTGCTGAACGATGAAAAGCTCAACCCTGAAGGGGAGAAGCTCTGCACCGACGAGATCGCCGACGATGCCCTCAGCGCGGCCCGCTTTCTGCCCGGTGATGTGACCGCCACGGTCGAAAGCACCCTGGCCCGTGCCTATGACGTCGACCCCGAAGAGCTGAGCGACCTGCTCTACCCCGAAGACGAGGACTGACGATGACCGCTCCGGCCCGGCTGCTGCGGGCCGCCACCACCCTGGTGCTGCTGTGGCCGGCTGCGCCGGCCCTGGCGTCGGCCACCTGGCTGCAATGTCCCGGGCTGGCGGCAGACCAGCTGCTGCGGTTGCGGCTCGACGGTCGTCTGCAGAAGGCCGAGGTGGTGCAGATCACCCCCCTGGGCCGCCGGTCACGGCAGTCACCGGTGAAGGCCAGTGCCGCCAGCCTCGAGATCGCCGGCTTTGACGGCGAGCGGCTGCGGCTCGACCGGGGCCAGCTGCTGCTGGCGGCGGGGCGACCCCTGTGGGGACGGATCGCCTTCGTGCCCCGGGGCCGCTGCTCGATCGCCGGTGTCGAGCCGACGCCACCGCGGGGTCGGCCGGCAGGCGGAACACCAGGGCGGCCCTCCCCGTGATTGCACCGCCAGCCGTGCTTGCACCACCAGCCCTGATCTGGACTTGGTCTTACAAAAGACCCGCCAATGCCGACGGCCCATCGGTGGCGGCTTTTGGCAAGCTGACCACGACCCGAAGCCCAGATGCCAATGGCTTCTACACCATCAACTCCATCACCGGTGAACGCAATTCGATCACGGTCAGTGGACTGATGCCGACCGGCTCTGTGGCGCCAGGCAACTGCCTGGATGCCAGCACATGCTTTGCCTCAGACAATTTATTACGTCCACTCCAGGGGGGTCGTACCCAGCTGAGCAGCAACGGTTTCAATGTTGCCTACGCCAACGGCACCTATGCCAACTATTTCTTTGCCAGTTTTCTTTCGCCTCCCGCCTATCTCGAGTTTTACTCGGTGCCACCGTTCGGTTTCATTCCACCGGGGGGTCCCCAGCCGCCGGATTCCGAACTGACGGGAACGTTTCAGGCCACGCCGATTCCCGGCCCCCTGCCGGTGGCCGGAGTGTTGTCCGGACTGGGGTGGGCACGGCAACTGCGGCGGCGATCAGCAGCAGCAGCAGCGCTGCAAGCACGGCAGGGGGCAGCTCGGATCAGGCAGCTGAACCCACGATGGCCGACTCAGCCCGATGCCCGGTGCCGGTTTCGAACCAGCGACATCCTGCGTGTAAAGCAGGCGCTCTACCGCTGAGCTAACCGGGCGATGGCTCCATTGTGCCTCGGCCCGGGGGTCGTGATGCTGGTGGCGTCCACCGCCCCCGACACCAGCCCATGGCCAGCGGCGCCGCCCATGACCGGGTCACGCAGCGGCTGGCCCTGCCCCTGGCCCTGGTGTGCTGGCCCCTGATGGGTCCCACCGCCGCCGTTGCCGTGGGGCTGGCGTTTCTGCTGGGGGGCCTCTGGCTGTCGCCTGACCTCGACACCCGTTCGCGGCCCAGCCGTCGCTGGGGACCGCTGGCAGTGCTGTGGCTGCCCTACCGGCGGCTGGTGCGCCATCGCGGCTGGATCTCGCATCTGCCCCTGCTGGGCAGCGCCGGCCGGCTGGCCTACCTGGCCCTGCTGCTGCTGCTGCTGAGCGGTCTGCTGCAGCCGCTGGGGCTGCCTGGCCCCCGGGTCCTGGTCTCGGCAGCCATCGCCCTCTGGCAGCGGCAGCAACCCCTGCTGCTGGCGGCCCTGCTGGGGGTTGAGGCCAGTGCCTGGCTGCACCTGATCCAGGATGGAGATCCGCTTCCGCTGCCCCCGGGCCGCCGCCGCCGCTGACCGACCCGCCCCCCACCCCAGGGCCCGCCGGAGCCCTGCAGGCCCTGGCCGCCGTGGTGGCCCGCCTGCGCAACCCCGAGGGCGGCTGCCCGTGGGACCTGGCCCAGACCCACACCAGCCTCATCCCCCATGTGCTGGAAGAGGCCCATGAGGTGGCCGATGCCATCCGCCAGGGCGATGACCGGGACCTCTGCGATGAACTGGGAGACCTGCTGCTGCAGGTGGTGCTGCATGCCCAGCTGGCCAGCGAACGCGGCGCCTTCGACCTGGCGGCCGTGGCCGAGGCGATCACCACCAAGCTCGTGCGACGCCATCCGCACGTGTTCACCCCCGACGCGCCCGCCCGCAGCTGGGAGGACATCAAGGCCGAGGAACGGGCGGCCCGACGAGAGACGGCAACAGCCTCGACCAGCCCCCTCAGCGACCGGCTGGCGGCCGAGGTGCGCGGTCAGCCGGCCCTGGCCGGTGCCATGGCCATCTCGCGCCGTGCCGCCGCCGCCGGCTTCGAATGGAACGACCTCGATGGCGTCTGGGCCAAGGTGGAGGAGGAGCTGGACGAACTCAGGCAGGCGCTGGCCGCCGGCGACCGGGCCCATGCCGAGACCGAACTGGGGGATGTGCTGTTCACCCTGGTGAACGTGGCCCGCTGGTGTGACCTGTCGCCCGAGGAGGGGCTGGCGGGCACCAATCGCCGCTTTCTTCAGCGGTTCGCCCGGGTCGAGGCCGCCCTGGCCGGCGACCTGGCGGGCCGTTCCCTGGCCGAACTCGACGGCCACTGGCAGGCCGCCAAAGCAGCCCTTAACGAGGCCGCCACCGGGAGCCTCCATGCTGCAGAAGCACAGACCCCACCCGCGGGGCCAGCGGAGCATCCGGAATGACCACCACCGACGGCTGGATCAACGAAGACCACGACGGCATGCGCTACGGCCTCGCAGGCCGGGTGCTGCACGAGGAGATGAGCCCGTTCCAGCGCATCACCGTGGTCGACAGCGACCGCTACGGGAAGGGGCTGCTGCTCGACGGCTGCTGGATGACCGCCGAACGGCAGGAACGGCACTATCACGAATCACTGGTGCATCCGGCCCTCTGCAGCGCCGAACAGGTCGAACGGGTGCTGGTGATCGGTGGCGGCGATGGCGGCACCGCCCGCGAATGCCTGCGCCACGGGGAGGTACGCCACCTCGACATGGTCGAGATCGATGGGCGCGTCGTGGAGCTCTGCCGCGAGCACCTGCCGACCATCGGCGGCAGCGCCTGGAGCGATCCACGGCTGCAGCTCACCGTGGGCGACGGCATCGCCTGGGCCGCCACCGCCGCTGACGCCAGCTACGACGTGGTGCTGGTGGATGGCTCCGACCCCGCCGGCCCGGCCGAAGGCCTGTTCAACCGCGCCTTCTTCGAACACTGCCGCCGCATCCTGCGGCCCGGTGGTGTGTTCGGCACCCAGAGCGAATCCCCCGAAGCCTTCCGGCAGGTGCACCTCGACACGGTGCGGCTGCTGCGGCAGGTGTTCGGCCACGCCGATCCGCTCTACGGCTGGGTGCCGATGTATCCCAGCGGCTGGTGGAGCTGGACGTTTGCCGCCACCGACGGCCCCCGTTACCGCCAGCCCCGCCCGGAACGGGCCGCAGCCGTCGCGGCCGGTTGCGACATCTGGAGTCCCCGCTGGCAGCACGGCGGCTTCGAGGCGGTGCCGGCCTTCATCGAACGCGAGCTCTAAAGGCCAACGCCAGTGCGTAGCCTGGAGCAACACGGGCGGTGCCCATGCAGGACACGTCGATCCTCAATCACACCATCGGCGACGATTTCATCGGATGCTTTGAAACCAACCACCGGCCCCAATCTCTCGAGCAGTTCTTCTCTTATCTGGAAAGCAACGGGCTGGTGGTGGAGCGCCAACAAGGCCGCGAGGAGGTGCGGGACAGCCAGGCCCTGCTCAATCGGGTGGCGCCACGTTTTTTCAATGATCGCCTGATCGCTCCCATCTACCACCAATATTCCACCCTCTGCGATCAAGCCCTTAACCTCTACTTCGAGCGCTTCCCAATCCTTCGGTCAGGACGCTACTTCCATCTCAATTGCAAATTTCAGCGCACCCGACCAGGCGAAGGATTCCACGACTGGCACTACGAGAATGGCGGCGACATGCCCTACCGCAAACTCGTCACCATGCTCTACCTCAATACGGTGGAAGAGGGTGGGGAGACAGAATTTCTCTACCTGCACCGCCGCATCCAACCGCTGCAAGGCCGTCTGCTGATCTTCCCGGCGGGTTTCACCCACACCCATCGGGGCAACCCGCCACTGCGGGGAGAGAAGTACATCCTCACCTCCTGGCTTGAAGAATTCCCCTGAACCCAGAGATCGGCCGAATCTGGCCGATCCGGCGGGCACGATCAGCCTGATGCGCTCCGCCATGGCACAGGGCAACTGGGCCGGTGCGATCGACGCCGCCGAAGCCTGGCTCCAGGCCGGTGGACAGGACTGGCGGGTGAAGCTCAATCTGGCCGTTTGCTACAGCCGCGCCCGCCGGGGCCGAGAGTCGAGCTGGGTGACCCTGATCGAGGAGGCACTCACCGCCAGCAACCGTGCCACCCCAGCCGTGCTGGGGGCCGCTGAGGTCCGAGGGGTGACGGGTCACTGGGAGCGAGCACTCGACCTGCTGGCCGATCTGGAGCGGCGCTGTCCGCAGCCCCTGCCGTGGCAGTCGGTGCAGTTGAGCAGTGGGATGCTTGCCCGCCTGGGCGACGTGCCGGCGGCGCTGGCAGCGCTCGCCAACTGGCCGGAGCGATGGCGCGACTGGCGCTGGCGGATGGCGAAAGCCGACGTTCACGTGCAGGACGGCCAGTGGCGAGATGCGGAAGCGCTCTACCGCGCGGTTCTCAGCGAGCGGCCTCGTCAGCCAGAAGCCCACCTCAACCTCGCGCTCACCTTGCTCAGCCAGCAGCGGTGCCTCGAGGCCTGGCCCCACTATGAGTGGCGCCAGGGCAACCCACGCCTCGATGCCCGGGGTGTCCCCCGGCGACTGCCTGCGCTGGATGAGCTGGCCAGGCGCGACGTGGTGGTGATCGGCGAACAGGGGGTGGGTGACCAGGTGATGGCCAGCCGCTATCTACGGCCACTGGCAGGGTTATGCCGCAACCTCAGCGTGATGCCGGCACCAAGGCTGGCCCCATTGCTGCGGCGCAGCCTGCCAGAAACGGTGTCGGTGGTGCCGCCCGGCACCGACTGCCCGCCGGGATCTGAGGTGATCGGCATGGCGAGCCTGCCGTTGCTGTTCTGGCCGGACCGAGGCCCCGCAGCAGAACTCGTCCCCGCCCCGGGAGTCTCGCAGGGGTACCTGCGGCCCGATGCCCAGCGGGTTGAAGCCTGGCAAGCCCGGCTGTCTCGCTATCCGGCGGGGCTGCGACTTGGCATCGGTTGGCTTGGCGGCGTGACCGGGGCCGAGCGCCGTGAGCGGGCTCTGGCGCCCGCTGATCTTGAGTCCCTGGGCCGTTGGCAAACAGTGCAGTGGTTCGATCTGCAATTCCTGCCCTCGGACAGCGTCGGCCTGGCAGCGGTGAGCACCGGAGCTGGCTTCCATCGCTTCGGTGAACCGGGTGCAGACCTCGATGACGCGCTGGCCCTCATTCAGTGCCTCGATGGTGTGATCACAACTCGGCAGACCGTGGCTCACCTGGCTGGGGCGGTGGGCTCCCGCGGCCACGTGCTGGTGCCG
>CAMASU010000091.1 GCA_945861105.1 Synechococcus sp. UW140 | reverse complement strand
AGCCCAGCGGGGCCAAGGGGCGCTACTGGCGCAGCCTCTACATCACCTCGACCATGGGCCCCTCGGTGGAGGTGGATGTGACGGCGCTGCAGGATCTCAAGTTCGAGAGCTGAAGCACCACGGGCTGTTACAGTCATTCATTCCAGCTTTGACTGGATGGGCTTGCGCCCAGGAGCCACCGCGATCGCTGCAGGCCTGTCCTGCCGGGATCCGATGACTCCAGCCGAAGACAGCAGGTGTGTTCTGCCGGCGGCCCTCCGCCGGTTGACGCTTAAACCCTGCCGAGGCCTGCGCAACGATTCACCCGCCCAGCGGGTGCGGATCGGTGTTGCGGCCTGTTGACGGTCCGCAATGCCCGCTTGTTCTTCCGATCCGTACCGAACCATGGGCCGCTCACTGAAGGACAAGCAACAGATCGTCGAGGAGCTCAAGGAGCTGCTCGATGGAGCCGCGATGGCTCTCGTGCTCGATTACAGCGGCCTCTCCATCAAGGAGATGGGCGACCTGCGTGGTCGTCTGGCTGCGGCCAACGGCGTCTGCAAGGTGACCAAGAACACCTTGATGCGCCGCGCCATCGAGGGCGACAGCGACTGGGCCAACCTTGATCCGCTGCTCAGCGGCACCAACGCCTTCGTGCTCGTCAGGGGCGACGTCGGCGGTGCCGTCAAGGCGGTGCAGTCCTTTCAGAAGGACAGCAAGAAGTCGGAACTGAAAGGAGGCCTCTTCGAGGGGCGCCTGCTCAACCAGGACGACATCAAGGCCATCGGTGATCTCCCCACCCGGGAGGTGCTCATCGCCCAGATCGCCGGAGCGATCAACGCCGTCGCCACCAAGGTGGCCGTCGGCATCAACGAGGTTCCCTCCGGTCTCGCCCGGGCCCTCAAGCAGCACGCCGAAGGCGGCGCCAGCTGACGACTCCTGTTTCCCCGTTCTGTTGCTTTTTCTGCCATGTCTGCCAAGACCGATCAGATTCTCGAATCGCTCAAGACCCTCACGCTTCTCGAAGCTTCCGAGCTCGTCAAGCAGATTGAAGAGGCCTTCGGCGTCTCCGCCGCCGCTTCCGCCGGTGCCGTGATGATGGCCGCTCCTGCGGCCGCCGCCGAGGCCGTTGAAGAGAAGACCGAGTTCGACGTCATCCTCGACAGCTTCGATGCTGCCGCCAAGATCAAGGTGCTCAAGGCGGTGCGCGAAGCCACCGGCCTGGGTCTGGCCGAGGCCAAGACCCTCGTCGAGTCGGCTCCGACTCCCATCAAGGAGGGCATTGCCAAGGAGGCCGCCGAAGATCTCAAGAAGGCCATCGAAGAAGTCGGCGGCAAGGTCACCATCAAGTGACCCGCTGACGCGCCTGCGCCGGCAACCCCCGCTGCGGCGGGGGTTTTTTCATGGTCGCCGGCCGCGGCGGATCGTGTTCAGGCAAAAAAAAAGCCCCGCAAAGCGGGGCGGAATTGGCTTACAACGGCTCAGGAGTCTTGCCTTGTTTCGACCCTGACGTTGCCTGCGCTCCTCACACAAGATCAAATTATCCGGAGGGAGAAAAAGCGTCAGCCCCCTGGTGGACGGTTGCCCGGGCGGCCGTCTGTCCTTCGGGTGGGTAAGGTCGGGCCATGGCTGAGGACCCACGACAACCTGTGGTGGTGGCTGCCGCCTGTGATGGCGCCTGCAGCGGCAATCCTGGTCCCGGGGGCTGGGGCTGCCTGCTGCGGTTCGACGACGGCAGCGTCGAGGAGCTCGGCGGAGCCGACCCCAGCACCACCAACAACCGCATGGAGCTGACCGCCTGCCTGGCGGTGCTGGAGCGCCTGCGGGAGCTGCCGCGGTCGCCGGATCTGCGCATCCGCACCGACAGCCGCTATCTGATCGATGGCTACAGCCGCTGGATGAGCGGTTGGAAGCGCAAGGGCTGGCGCACGGCCTCCGGCTCCCCCGTGCTGAACCGTGACCTCTGGGAGGCCCTCGATGCCGCCCGCCTGCCGGGGGTGACGCTCGAGCACGTGCGCGGCCACAACGGTGACCCCGATAACGAACGCTGCGACGCCATCGCCGTCGCCTGGAGCCGTGGCCAGCAGCCCACCCCTGCCCCTGCGGTCACCGCCCCCCCCGGCGATCAGGCACCGGCCCCTCTGCAGCGGCTGCTCAGCCGACTCGAACTGGCCGATCGGCTGGCCGCCGGTGGCTATGGCCTCAGCCTGGTGGAGCTGGCCCAGCTGGTGGAACAACCCCTCAGCCGACTCGAGCAACGTCAGGAGCCGTGGCGCTGGCGCGACTGGCAGGTGGAACCCCTTGGTGAGGGGCGCTGGCGCCTGCGGTCGGCACTGCCATGACGGCTTGGCAGCGCCTGATGGGGCCATGGCTGGCCCGCGATGACGGCGCCGACCCCGAATGGCTGAGCCAGACCAGCCTCCAGGCCCTGGCGGCCCTGAGCCGTCGCCGCCACAGCCCCCTGCTGCGCCTGCCCCTGGCGGCCCTGGGCCGCCGCCTGCAGCGTCCGGATCCACGCCTCGCCCAGACCCTGTTCGGCTGCCAGTTCAGCAATCCCGTCGGCCTGGCGGCCGGTTTTGACAAAAACGGTGTGGCGGCGGGGGTGTGGCATCTGTTCGGCTTTGGTTTCGCCGAACTGGGCACCGTCACGGCGGTGGCGCAGGAGGGCAATCCGCGGCCACGCCTGTTCCGCCTGGCCCAGGAGCAGGCGGCCCTCAACCGCATGGGGTTCAACAACCTCGGCGCCGAGGCGGTGCGGCAGGGGCTGCAGGCCCAGGACCTGCCCCCGCCGGGCCGGCGGCCGGCGGTGCTGGGGCTGAACCTGGGCAAGTCGCGCGCCACACCCCTCGAACAGGCCGCCGACGACTACGGCCGCTCCCTGGCGGCCCTGGCCCCCCTGGCCGATTACGTGGTCATCAACGTCTCGTCGCCGAACACGCCTGGCCTGCGGGAGCTGCAGGACGAGGCGCCGCTCCGACGGCTGGTGGAACGGCTGCGGCAGCAGCCGGCCTGCCCGCCGCTTCTGGTCAAGATCGCCCCCGACCTGGAGGAGCCGGCCCTGGAGGGGGTGGTGCGACTGGCGGTCGAGGAAGGGCTGGCGGGGGTGATCGCCACCAACACCAGCCTGGATCGCCTGGGCCTGGGGCAGCGGCGTCTGGTCCAGACCGGCCGTTGCCTGGCGGAGGAGGCCGGCGGCCTCAGCGGAGTGCCCCTGCGGCCCCGGGCCCTGGCGGTGCTGCGGCACCTGCGGGCCATGGCAGGACCCAGCCTGCCGCTCATCGGTGTGGGTGGCATCGACAGCCCGGAGGCGGCGTGGGAACGCATCACCGCGGGGGCCAGCCTGGTGCAGCTGTACACCGGCTGGATCTACCGCGGCCCCGAGCTGGTGCCGTGGGTGCTGGAGGGGCTGCAGGCACAGCTCGACCGCCATGGCCTGCCGACGCTCGCGGCGGCGGTGGGCAGCGACCTGCCCTGGCGCGACGCCTGAGGCGCGCCTAGCTTCAGCACAGCCTGTGCCTGCGCCTTGGTCGCCGGTTTCGTGCAGAACCTGGCCGATCAGCTGGCGCCGTTGCGCAGCGAGCTGCTGCGGCCGTTCCAGCGCGAACGGCTCTGCGTCGTGCTGGCGGACGATCGCCTTGATGTGCTGGTGGTGCGCCGCGAAGATCCGCAGCTGCGGCTGCTGGCCTGGCTGGAGGCGCCGCTGCCGCCGGGCATCAGCCGCGACGGAGCTCCTGAACTCGGCGATGCCCTCGGGGATCTGCTGGGGGATCTGCTGCTGCAGGGCGACCTGCCGCTGGTGCCCGGTGGTGCTGCGGTGGTGAGTGCCGCCCAGGCCCCGGTGCGCACGCTGTTGCTGCCGCCTGATCTGGAGGCCAGCGCCGATCCCGATGCCCTGCGCGACTGGTTGCGGCAGCACCAGGATCGGCTGCCGCCGTTGCAGGACCAGGAGATCGCCCTGGAACCGCTGCCCTTGGCCGACGGCTGGGCCTTCGCCTGCCTGCCGCGGCCGGCCCTCGACCGCTGGCTGCTGATGTTCGCCGCTGCGGGGCTGGAGCTGCACGGCCTGGAACCCGAACTCTGCGCTTGCCGGCGGGCGCTGGTGGGCCCCCTCGATCCCCCCCGTGGCGGGCTGCTGGAACTGCGGCCGCAGACCGGCACCAGCCGGCTGGTGTTGTGGAACGACGGGGCCCCGCTGCTGGATGCGGTGGTCGACAGCACCGATGCCCAGGACGTGGCGTCATGGCTGCAGTCCCTGGCCGTCGCCCTGCAGCGCCGGGATGGGGGCTGGGCCACGGCGGTGCTGTGGTGGCTGGTGCATGACGCCGAGGGGGTGACGGTGCTGCCGATGGCACCGGCGGGTTGGTCGCTGCGGCCCGCCGAACCCCTCGCCCATCCGGCGGTGGTGGTGGCTGCGGATTTTGAGGTGCCGGCGCCGGACCGGCTCCTGCGCCCCCTGGGCCTGGCCCTGCGGGAGCTGGTGCCATGAGGCTCGACCTGCTCGAACCCCGCCGTCGCCAGCTCGGCCTGCCCGATGACCGGTTGCTGCCGGTGGGGCCGCTGCTGCGGCGGGGTGGCCTGATCGGGCTGGGGCTGGTGGCGGTGCCTGGACTGCTGGCCCTGGGGCTGCTGCTGCGTCAGCACTGGCTGGAGGCACGCATTCGTGAGGTGCAGCCGCTGGCGGACCGCAGTGCCGCCATCCGCTCCGAGGCCGAGGGGCTGCGCCGGCGGGTGCGTGGGCTGCAGGCCGCCAACCGCAAGCTCACCACGGCCCTGCTGGCGGTGCGGTCCAGTTCGGCCCTGCTCACCGAACTGGCGGCCCTCACGCCGGTGGGGGTGCAGCTGACCGCCACCACGGTGGCCCCCACGTCGCTGGAGCTGGAGGGGGTGGCCTACGACCCCAATGCCTTCATCCGCCTCAATGCCCTGCAGCTGGCGTTGCAGCAGGCTTCGTTCGCCCAGTCCGGGGGCGTGACGCTGCGGCAGGCCCTGCGGCAGCAGCGCAGTGAGCTGATCAGCTTCCGGGTGGCGGCAGAGCTGCGCCCCGATCCGCCCACCCCCACCCCCCAGGCCCTGCGGGCCCTGGGCGCCGAAGGCATGGCGCGACGGGTCGAGCTGCTGCGGGAGGAGGGGTTGATCCGATGACCAATTTCCAGCCGCGACCGTCGTTGCCCCTGGGGCTCACCAGCGAACGGCTGCTTGTTCTGGCACCGGCGCTGGCGGGGGGGCTGGTGGGTGTGCTGCTGCTGGCGGCGGTGGTGGTGCCGCTGCTGCGGGGGATGTTGCAGCGGCAGGAGCAGCTGCAGCAGCTGCGCCAGCAGGCGGCAGAGCTGCCGCAGAACCTGCGGCTGAGCGCGAGGGCACGGCTGGATCTGGACACGGCCGAACGGCAGCAGCAGCGGTTGCTGCAGCTGGTGGCCGGCACAGGGCAGCTGGACACGCTGCTGGCCCAGCTGGGGGCCGAGGCCACCCGGGCCGGCGTCGACCTCGACAGCTATGAGCCCCAGACCCCCACCCCAGTGGCGGCGGCCACGGCACCTGCGGCCAACGCGGCCCCCACTCCCGGGGCCCCGCCGCCGCCAGGAGCAAAGACCGGCACCCCGCTGCCGCCGGCTGATCCACTGCTGGTGCCCGGGTTGCAGAAGCGCAGCCAGCTGCTGGTGGCGTCGGGCCGTTTCCCGCAGCTGCTCACGTTTCTGCGGCGGCTTGAGCAACTGGCCCCGCTGGCGGTGGTGTCGGACCTGAACCTGAAGCATGAGCCGGTACCCAAGCCCCCACCGGAGCCCGCCCCGGGCCAGACGGCAGCGCCCCAGAGCCAGCCACCGGCGCCCGAACGCACCACCCTGCGCTTCACACTCACGGCCTACAGCCGTGCTACCGCTGGTGCGCCGCGGAAGTGATCGTTACGATCCGGCCGTCGGTGAGGGTGGATGAACGGGCGTCCGGTGTTGCCGTCGCTGCTGCTGACGGCCCTGCTGCTGCCGGCGGCGGAGGTGCGGGCGGTCGAGCAGGTTGACCTGCGGGTGCTGCGGGCCCCTGGCGCCCTGGAACTGGTGCTTGATGGCATGGGCCCACGGCCCGAAATCCAGAAGCGGGCCACCCCTGAGGGCTGGACGTTCGAGGTGGTGACCGACCGGTCGGGCCTGCTGAGTGGTGGAGCGCGCTTTCTGAACCTGCAGGAAGCCGGCATCGACACCGTTGGCCTCGACGGCGGCGACCGCAGCTGGCGGCTGCAGGTGAACGGCCGCGGCATGGGGGCCCCGCTGGTCACCGCCGACGGCACCAGCGTGCGCCTGCGCTTTGCCGCCCAGCCGGTGCCGCGCCTCACCTCGGGCAGCTACGACCTCACCACCCCCGGCCGTGTCCCCCAGGAACCCTTCGTGCCTCCCCTGCGCCGCCGGGCAGTGGCGCCACCGGGGGGTGACATGGCGATCAGCACGATGGTCATCCGCAACCGCAGTTACCTCAACATCTCCGGACCACCGGTGACCATGACCACCCGCGGCGCCCAGGCCCGGGATGTGCTGATGCTGCTGGCCCGGGCGGGGCGTTATGGGTTTGTCTTTGATGAAGATCTGAGTCCTGACAAAGGCGATGTCGAGGCAGCCTCATCGGCGTCAGGAGCTGTCCCCAAGCCCCCTGGCAGCGCCCAAAACCCTGGCTCGGTGCTTGGCCCCAGTCCGCCTGTGACCGCAGCGTTTCGCAATGAGCCCTACGCCTCTGCCTTCAATCTGATTCTCATGAATACTGGCCTGCAGGCTCGCCTGGAGGGACGCACCATTGTTGTCGGTAAACGGACTCTGACGCGAACACTCGGCTCTGAAGTCTCCCGCACCTATCGCATCAACCAGGTGTTGCCAGAGCAGGCGGCTGACTATCTGGCCAGTCTTGGTGCGGTTGTCCAGAAGGTCCAATTAGCCACAACAACCAAGACATTAATATCAAAGAGTGACTCTGGATCGACATCTGGTAACGCGAAAACTGGAAATGACTCTTCCCAGGCAGGGTCAACGATTTCGGGGTCATCGTCCACGACCGTGGAATCAACCCAGCGCCAGAAGATCGTTGCCTATGGTGGTTCCCAGGGGCCGCTGAAGGGGCTGGTCGGGACGATTGACAAGCGTCTTGGCACGGTAACGCTGATCGGCGATTCTTATGTTGTGGGCCTTGGCGAAAGCTATCTCAGGCAAATCGATCTCCGTCCCAGGCAGGTTGCAGTGAGCGTCAAGATCCTGAACATTGATCTCAATAATGACACGTCGCTTGATAATAGCTTTGCGTTCAGATCGCCCAATGTCTTCCTGGTTAACAACAATGGTCAGCTTGTCGCAAACTTCGGCAATCTGAAGCCTCCT
>CAMASU010000090.1 GCA_945861105.1 Synechococcus sp. UW140 | reverse complement strand
CACGCTCACCATCCGCTCGAGCCGTTCCAGGCGCTCACGGTTGCGTTCGACCTCTGCCAGCCAGCCCGCCAGTTTGAAGCCGAAGGTGATCGGTTCCCCATGGATCGCATGGCTGCGGCCGATCATCACCGTGTCGCGGTGGGCACGGGCCTGGCAGCGGATCGCTTCGGCCAGGGCGTCCAGTTCCTGGCGCAGCAGCACCGTCGACGCCTTGAGCTGGAGCGCCAGGCCCGTGTCCAGCACATCCGAGCTGGTCATGCCCACATGGATGTACCTGCCGGCATCCCCCACGTGCTCGTTGACGTTGGTGAGAAAGGCGATCACGTCGTGGCGCACCTCCGCCTCGATCTCGAGGATGCGTGCCACGCTGAAGCGGGCCTGCGAGCGGATGGTGGCAACCGCCTCAGCCGGCACCCGGCCCAGCTCGGCGTTGGCTTCGGTGGCGGCGATCTCCACCTGCAACCAGCTCTGGAATTTCGCCTCTTCGGTCCAGATCGCTCCCATCTCCGGGAGGGTGTAACGCTCGATCAAGCTTCGGTCGGTCGCGACCGACCACCCTAGGCCGGGGTGCGGCGTCCCTCCTGGGCCAGGTCGTCGTCGGGGGTGAGGCTGCGGCGGGCCACCTCCCACTGGATCAGCGGGCCCCAGGCCTGTTGACGCACCCAGCAGCGGCGGCCTTCGCAGCGGATCAGCTCGAACGACGGCAGATCGTCGGGGTGCTGACGCAGCCGCACGAAGCTTCCGGGTTGCAGCACCTGCGGAAACGGCAGCAGCTGGCCGGGGCCGGTCTCGGAGGGGGTCATCGATCCCTTCGGGGTTCCAAGAATCCTCGGGCGAATTTCCCCATCTCCAGAGCCTCGTCGGCTTTTCCTCGGATTTGCTGCCGGTCTGTGTTAAGGCAGGCTGATGCAGGCCCCTGCGGCCGGTCGCCGATGTGACAGCACTGCCATGGCCAGCCGCCAACGCCTTGATCTGCGCCTGCAGGAACTGGGGCTGGTCGACAGCCGCCAGCAGGCGCAGCAGCTGATCCGCGCCGGTCGGGTGCGCCTGGATGGACAGGTGGTCGACAAACCCGGCCAGCTCATCCCCCTCGAGGCCCTGCCGACGGTGACCCAGCCGCCGCGGTTCGTCTCCCGCGGCGGCGAGAAGCTGGCCGCCGCCCTCGAGCAGCTGCCCATCCGTGTGCGGGACCGCTGCTGCCTGGATGCCGGCATCTCCACCGGTGGCTTCAGCGACTGCCTGCTGCAGCACGGTGCGCGCCGCATCCATGGTGTTGATGTCGGTTATGGCCAGACCGCCTGGAGCCTGCGCCAGGACCCACGGCTGGTGCTGCGTGAACGGACCAACGTGCGCCATCTGCGCCCCGAAGATCTGTACGCCCCCGGTGAGGAATGGCCTGACCTGGCGGTGGCCGATCTGTCATTCATTTCGCTCACCCTCGTGCTGCCGGCCCTGCAGGCACTGCTGGCGGGTGGAGCGGCCGCCGAGGCTGTGGTGCTTGTCAAGCCGCAGTTCGAGCTGGGGCGCGAACGGGTCGGCAAGGGTGGCGTCGTGCGCGATCCTCGCGGGCGCCGGGATGCCGTGGTGGCGGTGGCCACGGCGGCGGGAGCCCTCCAGTGGCGACCCCAGGGGCTGGTGGCCTCGCCGGTGCATGGGCCGGCGGGCAACCGCGAGCTGCTGCTCTGGCTGGGGCCCGCACCCGGCCTTGACGACCCGGCCTGGGAGGCCGCCCTGGGGGACCTCTGAAGGCTCAGATGGCGCTGCCGTCGCGGTCGCCGGTGCGGATGCGCACCACCGACTCCACGGGGGAGACGAAGATCTTGCCGTCACCGATCTCGCCGGTGCGGGCCGCCTCCTGGATCGCATTGACCACCACGTCCACCTTGTCGTCTTCAACGACGATGTCGAGCTTGAGCTTCTGCAGGAACTCGACGGTGAACTCGGAACCGCGGTAGCGCTCCACCTGCCCCTTCTGGCGGCCGAAGCCCCTCACCTCCGTCACGGTCATGCCGACGATGCCGGCATTGACAAGGGCCATCTTGACGTCGTCGAGCTTGAAGGGGCGGATGATCGCCTCGATCTTCTTCATGGTGCTGGGGGCTTTGCCAGGATTATGGACCGGTGGCCATTCCATGAAGCCGTCGGTCCATCGGTCGTAGCGATTGCTACGGGCACCCCACCTTGTCTGCCATCAATCCCGTGACCTCCAGCATCCCGCCAGAACCGATTCCGCCAGAACCGATTCCGCCAGAAGCCATTCCGCCCGAGCCTGCTCCTGCGGATGCAACGGTCCGGCCCCACTACGGCGAGCGGGCCATCGCCGAGGCCCAGCTGATCTGCTTCGACAACCCCCGCCCCGGCCGCGTCTATGAGGTGGCCATCACCCTGCCCGAGTTCACCTGCCTCTGCCCCTTCTCGGGCTATCCCGACTTCGCCAGCCTGCAGCTTCTCTACCAGCCCGGACCGCGGGTGCTTGAACTGAAGGCCCTCAAGCTCTATGTGAACCGCTGGCGCGACATCACCATCTCCCATGAAGAGGTGGTCAACCGCATCCTTGACGATCTGGTGCTGGCGGCCGACCCCCTGTGGATGCAGCTGGAGGCCGACTTCAACCCCCGTGGCAACGTGCACACCGTCGTCACGGCCCGGCACGGTCAACGGCACGCCAACTGACGGCCTCGTCCACGAGCCCAGGCAGGCTGTCGGCGAAGCCGGTCAGGTCGCGGTTGCAGAGTCCGCCCACATGCAGTCGGTTGCCATCGGCGATGGCCCACAGCTGCCGGGTGGCGATCAGGCTCAGCACCCCCCCCGTGAGCAGCACGGCAAAGCCGCCATAGACGAGCGGCACCCCCGGATCGCGTTTGATCAGCAGGCCACTGGCCGGCAGCACCTCGCTGAGCCGCAGCGGCAGGCCTTCGACCTCCACCGGGCTTCCCCCCACCGCCAGCAGGCCCAGCCGCTGACCTTCGGGGCCGAACACCTCGGCGGGTCCCTGTTCGCTGCGCAGGGTCAGCAGCACGGGCAAGGATCCATCCGGCCGGGTGGGCAGCACCAGCCCCCACACCTGATCCCCCAGCTGCGGCAGGGTCTGCAGCGGCAGGGGCAGCACGGGGCTGCGGCCCAGCTGCAGCCCCACCCGGGCCAGACCCCAGTCGGCCTGGTAAACCGTCACGCCCCGGTGGCGCAGGGGATGGTTGACGCTGATCTGCACCGGCTGGCCGGGGTCATCCGGTCGATCCCGCAGCAGCAGCTCGGAGGTGAACTGCTCGGGTCGTCCCTGGGGGTCGCGGTCGATGCTGAAGCGTTCGAGCGCCAGTTCCAGTCCTGGGCCGCCCTGGCGGCTGATCAGCTCAAGGCTGTGGCCGGGGGCGAGAAACCGTTCGAGGCGTTGGCCGCCGAAGGCGCCGACCACCGCCCCGGCAATGAACACCACCATGCCGGCATGGACCAGCAGTGGCCCCACGCGGCCCAGCAGACCCCGCCGGGCCGCCAGCCTCCCGTCACCCCGGCGCACCGCCCAGCCCCGCTGGCGCAGCAGGGCATCAAGCTGATCAAGGGCCATGGCCCCATCGTCGCTGTCGCGGCTGAGGGCCACGGCGAGCTTGCTCAGCTGCCGCGGCTGGCTGTAATCGATCCAGCGCAGGCCAGCCTGCAGGGCGGGCCACTGGCGCCGCAGGCTGCAGAGCAGCAGGGCCAGGCTCAGCCAGGCCAGCAGCACCAGGAACCAGGGGCTTGTGTACAGGTGATCGAGCCCCAGGGCCAGCACCGCCGGCCCGGGCAGCAGCCCAAGCCACGGATGGTCGCCGTAGCGCTCGAGGTAGAACGTCGCCTCTTCCCCCTGGGGAATGGCGGTGCCGATGGTGCTGGCCAGGGCGATCGCCAGCAGCAGCACGATGGCCAGACGCAGATCCGACAGCAGGGCCACTCCGCGCAGCAGGGCGGACCGGGCCGGGGCCAGGGTCGGGCTCATGGCAGGTGCGCCACCAGGGACAGGCCCCCCAGGGCCACCAGCAGGGCGCCGCTGAGGGAGGGAATCCAGCGGCTGAGCGGGCGCAGGGCCAGCAGCACCGGCAGGGCCGCCGCCAGGCTGCCGGCCAGGAGCAGCGGCAACACCTGACCGGCCCCGAAGCACGCCAGCAGCAGCATGCCCAGGGCGGCCGAACCGCTGCGGCCGATCCAGGCCAGCAGCACAGCCAGCACCGGCGTCGTGCAGGGGGACGCCGCCAGGCCGAAGGCAAGGCCGGCGGCCATGGGGCCCAGGGCCGCCGGCACCCGCTGGCGCCAACGGTCAGGGTCGGGGCCGGCGGGAAGTCGCAGGGGCAGCAGCCCCAGCAGGTTGAGACCCATCAGCAACGCCAGCACGGCCACCGCCACGTTCAGGGCTGCGGGGGTGCGGCCATAGAGACGACCCAGCAGGGCACTGGCACTGCCCAGCAGCACCAGGGCCCCCACCACGCCGCCGCAGAAGCCGAGACTGCGCTGCCAGGGGGCGGCGGTCGCCGGACTCTGCTGGCCGCTGCCGCCAAAGCCGGCCAGGTAGGCCAGGCTCACCGGCAGCAGCGACAGGTTGCAGGGGCCGAGGCTGGTGAGCAGCCCCGCCGTGAACACAAGCAGCAGGGTGGAGGGGCCGGGATGGTCGAGCCCCTGCTGCAGCAGTCCTTCGCTCCACCGGGCCAGGGCGGCAAGGTCGGCGGCGGCGGCCAGGGCTGAGGGGCTGGGAACGGTCACGGCGTCAGCCTATCGAGCCGGAGGGGCGCTCCAGGGGGCCTGGCGCAGGTGTTCGGCCACCGGCAGCGGTTGCAGGTGTTCGGTGCCTTCGGGCAGCCACAGATCACCGGAGGGGGAGGCGTAGTGGATCTGCCAGGCGTGGAAGGCCCTGAAGGCCCTGGGGTCGTCACGCATCAGGTCGGCATAGGTCTGCACCGCCCGTACGTAATGCCAGCTGTTGTTGTAGCCCCAGATGGCCTGGGGCAGGTTCTGCCGGCCCCCCCGGCGCACCAGGTAACGACCGGCGGCGGCAATGGCGTCTTCGGGGTTGTCGATCGAACCCTTGCCGATGCCGGTTTCTGCCCAGGTGCTGGGCAGAAACTGCATCGGGCCCCGGGCCCCGGCCACCGACAGGCCCTGCAGCCGTCCCATGCCCGTTTCCACCAGGTTGATCGCCGCCAGGGTGGCCCAGTCGATGCCTGTGGCCTTTTCCGCCCGCCGGTAGGCGGCCTGCAGCTGGTCGGCCGGCAGGGGGGTGAGGATGCGCCAGGCCGGCAACCGTTCTGCCACGGGGGCACGGCGGTGCATCGCCAGAAATTCGCGGCGGGCCCCCACCTGGCGTTCGGCCCGCGGGCGCAGCTGGGCGGGGAGGGCGGCCAGCACCGTGCTGTCCCATTCGGGCCTCAGGGACCAGCGCCGGTAGAGCACCTGCTGGCGATGGGCCAGGGCGGCCAGCCCTTCAGGGGTGAGGTCGTCGCTCGCCAGGGCCTCTTCCACCTGGCCGAGCTGCCGGCCCAGGGGGGTGGGCAGCTCGGGCACCCGGGGGTATCGGCGGCCGTTGGGGGCCGGCGGTCCGGCCTGGTCGTCGAGGGCCGCCCGGGTCGAGGGCGGCGCCTGGGGAGTCGGCGGGTCGCCACTGGCCCCGCAGGCGGTCAGGAGGGTGACCGCCCCGAGACCGGCGATGAATGTTCGGCGGATTCCAGGGAGCATCGGATCAGCAGACCGGCCGTGAACAGGCTGGCCAGGAGGGAGTTGCCGCCGTAGCTCACCAGGGGCAGGGGCAGACCGGTGGTCGGCATGGCTCCGCTGGCAACGGCGATGTTCATGATCGATTGTCCGACGAGCAGGGTCGTGGCGCCGATGGCCACGAGGCGCAGCTGATTGCCCCGGGCCCGCAGGGCCACCTGCAGGCCCACCAGGCCAAACACCGCCAGGAACAGCAGCAGCACCAGGGAACCCACGAGGCCGAACTCTTCGGCATAAACCGAGAAGATGAAGTCGGTGGTCTGGATCGGCAGGTAGGAAAGCTTCTGGGTGCTCAGGCCGAAGCCGCTGCCGGTGGTGCCTCCGGAGCCGATCGCCAGCAGGCTCTGCACCAGCTGGTAGCCCGAGTCGCGGGCGTCCTTCCAGGGGTTGAGAAAGGAGGTGACCCGTTCGCGCTGATAGCTGTTGACCATGATGCTGAGGGTGCCGGCGGCGGCACCGAGGCCCGCGACACCGGTCATCCAGGTGAGGGGCAGCCCGGAGGCCAGGGCGATGAACCAGAGCAGCAGACCGGTGAGGGCTGCGGTGCTGAGGTTGGGCTGCTTGAGGATCAGCAGGATGAGCCCACCGAAGATGCCCAGCCACAGCAGCCGCTGGTCGGGGCTGATTCGCCGCCAGTGGGCAAAGAGGGCGGCCCCCTGCAGCACCACGAAGGGTTTGACCAGTTCAGTGGGCTGCAGCTGGATCGGGCCCAGCACCAGCCAGCGGCTGGCCCCGTTGACCTCGGTGCCCACCACCAGTGTGAGGGCAATCAGCAGGCAGCCGAGCAGCACGGCGGGCCCCGCCAGGTGCAGCAGCCGCCGGATGGGGGTGCGGATCACGACCAGCAGCAGACCCCAGCTGATGGCGAGCCAGATCAGCTGGCGCTGGATTGTGTAGAAGCCACTGCCGGTTTCCTGCAGCGACGGCCACCAGCTGGCGGAGAGCAGCACCACGAGGCCGAACAGGCACCAGGTGACCACCAGGCCCAGCAGCAGCCGTGTCTCCGTCGGCCAGACGGAGAGGGGGAGGGGCAGCAGACCCCCATGGGATGGTGATGCCGCGCGGGCCATCGCTGCTCTCGGGACTGATGCCATTACCGCGCCCCGGGGCGTTGACTGCCCCTGCCCAGGGACAAAAAAAAGCCCGGCCGATGCCGGGCTGATGGATGGACGAAGAACCAGGAAGGACAAGTCGCAGGCGATGAGTTCGCTGGCGATCAGCTCGCTGGCGGTCAGTTGCCGACGTTGGTCTGACGACGACCGGTGACGAGCTCAACCTTGATGATCTTGCCGCCTTGTTTCATGATTCGCTGCTGTTCAGCGAACCAGCTTTCGTAGGGCACCCACTTGGTGAAGTAGGTGTTCTGCAGTTCACGTTGGGTCCGGATTTTTTCCGGACAGGGAATGCAGGCTGTGATCTTGAAGAGTCGCATGGGGCTCCTGAGCGGAAGGAGAGCTCAGTTGCCGAGGCCGGAGCTCAGGTAGTCGAAGTAGACACCCATCTCACGACCGGCATCGGGACCGACGAGGGCGGCGGTCACTTCCTTCATGGCCTGGATGGTCTGGACGGTGGCACCGATGGGCACCCCCAGGGAGTTGTAGGTCTCCTTGAGGCCGTTC
>CAMASU010000089.1 GCA_945861105.1 Synechococcus sp. UW140 | reverse complement strand
GCCAGCCTCGGAGCCAGGCCCACCGGCCGCACGAGCCGCAGCCAGGGCTTCGGCATCAGCGTCCTGCTGATCTTCCTGTACTACCTCCTGGCCTTCGTCTCCAGCTCCCTGGGGGTCAAGGGCACCGTGGCGCCATTTGTCTCGGCCTGGTCACCTGTGGCCATCGGCCTGCTCGGCGGCCTCTGGCTGCTGCGGGGGGCCAGCCGCTGACTTAGACCTGTACGGTCCGCGGCCCCTTTGGTGTTCGACGATCCTGTTCTGCTGCTTGGCCTGCTGGCCTTCGCCAGCCTGCTGCTGGCCCTGCCCCTGGCGTTCTGGTCCCTGTCGGGAGGGCGGGAAGCCCCAGCGTCGCCCCTGGTCAGGGCCCTCGTGGTGGTCGCCAACCTGCTGCTGACCAGCCAGCTGCTGTTGCGCTGGATCGGCTCCGGACACTTCCCCGTGAGCAACCTCTACGAGTCCCTCTGCTTCCTGGCCTGGGGATGCACCTTCACCCAGTTGCTGGTCGAACGCAGCTGGCCTTCACCCGTGGTGCCGGCAGCTGCGACCCCGATGGCCCTGGTGAGTGTGGCGTTTGCCAGTTTCGCCCTGCCGGGGTCGCTCCATGACGCCGCCCCCCTCGTGCCCGCGCTGCGGTCGAGCTGGCTGGTGATGCACGTGAGCGTGATCATGATGAGTTACGCCGCTCTCACGGTGGGATCGCTGCTGTCGATGGCCGTTCTGGTGGTCGACCGTGGTCAGGCCATCGATCTGCGCAGCAGCTCGATCGGCAGCGGTGGTTTCCGGCGTGCCGTCGCCGGATCGGTCGCCGGATCCGTCGCCGTGGTTGAACCACCGGCACAGCTGGAGCTGCGCCAGGTGAGTATTCCCCTGGCCGAGCGGCTCGACAGCCTGAGTTATCGCACGATCACGGTGGGCTTTCTGCTGCTGACCGTGGGAATCATCAGTGGAGCCGTCTGGGCCAATGAAGCCTGGGGGAGCTGGTGGAGCTGGGACCCCAAGGAGACCTGGGCGCTGATCTGCTGGCTGGTGTATGCGGCCTACCTGCATGCACGACTGACCCGCGGCTGGCAAGGGCGGAAGCCGGCCCTGCTGGCCATGGCGGGTCTTGTCGTGATCGTTGTCTGTTACATCGGCGTCAACCTTCTCGGGATCGGCCTGCACAGCTATGGCTGGTTCTTCGACTGATCGGCCTGGGCGGCCTCAGGCCGCCACGGCCACGGGCCGGCGGCTGTTGCGGATGCCTTCGATGGCGCCGGCATAGTCGGGAGCATTGAAGACCGCCGACCCTGCCACAAGCGCATTGGCACCTGCCTCGATGAGCTGCCAGGCATTGGCCGCCTTGACGCCGCCGTCCACCTCGATCCAGGGATCAAGGCCACGCTCGTCGCAGAGGCTGCGCAGGCGGCGCACCTTATCCACCGCAGAGGGAATGAAGCTCTGGCCGCCAAAGCCAGGGTTGACGCTCATGATCAGGATGATGTCGCAGAGCTCCAGGCAGTACTCGAGGGTGTCGAGGGGAGTGCTGGGGTTGAGCACGGCACCGGCTTTCACGCCCAGGTCGCGGATCTGGCTGAGGTTGCGGTGGAGGTGCGGACAGGCTTCGACCTGAACCGTGATGTGGTCGGCGCCGGCCTTGGCGAAATCGGCGACGTAACGCTCGGGCTCGACGATCATCAGGTGGACGTCGAGGGGCTTCTGGGTCACGGGCCGGAGGGCTTCCACGACCAGGGGACCGATGGTGATGTTGGGGACGAAGCGACCGTCCATCACGTCCACGTGGATCCAGTCGGCTCCGGCCTGGTCGACCGCCCGGACATCGTCACCGAGACGAGAGAAGTCTGCCGAGAGGATCGACGGAGCGATGACGAGCGATTTCTGGGTCATGGCCTGGCCGTTGCGCCAGGGGATTGTACGGGCCCGGCCTGCCCATCTCGCTGATACAGTTGCGCGCGCCTCCGCCAGCGGGCAGGGGCCAAGCCGTCGTCCCTAGCCTCCCTCCCCTTGGACCGCACTCTCATCCAGGAAATTCTCGAAGTCGTCGAGCAGGCCGCCATCGCCTCTGCACGACTGACGGGCCATGGCAAGAAGAACGAGGCCGACGAGGCCGCCGTTGAGGCCATGCGCGCCCGCATGGGGCAGATCGCCATGCAGGGCCGCATCGTCATCGGCGAAGGCGAGCGTGACGAGGCCCCCATGCTGTACATCGGCGAAGAAGTGGGCACCGGCACCGGTCCCGGTGTTGATTTCGCTGTGGATCCCTGCGAAGGAACCAACCTCTGCGCCTATGCCCAGGACGGCTCGATGGCGGTGCTCGCCGCCTCCGACCGCGGCGGGCTGTTCAACGCCCCTGACTTCTACATGAACAAGCTGGCCGCTCCCCCGGCCGCCAAGGGCAAGGTCGATATCCGCAAGAGCCCCACGGAAAACCTCCGCATCCTTGCCGACTGCCTCGGCCTCGGCATCGATGAACTGGTCGTGGTCTGCATGGACCGCGGTCGCCACAAGGGACTGATCGCCGAGATCCATGCCGCCGGCGCGCGGGTCAAGACCATCAGCGACGGTGACGTGAGCGCCGCCATCGCCTGCGGCTTCGAGGGCACCGGCACCCATTGCCTGATGGGGATCGGCGCCGCCCCCGAGGGGGTGATCTCGGCCGCCGCCCTGCGCTGCCTGGGTGGTCACTTCCAGGGTCAGCTCGTCTACGACCCGGCGGTGGCCCAGACCAAGGAATGGGAGGGTCTGACCCGCGAGGGCAACCTGGCCCGCCTGGCGGAGATGGGCATCAGCGACCCTGACAAGGTGTACGAGGCCGACGAGCTCGCCAGCGGTGAGCATGTGGTGTTCGCCGCCACCGGCATCACCGACGGCCTGCTCTTCCGGGGGGTGAAATTCGAGACCGACTGTGTCCGCACCAGCAGCCTGGTGATTTCGTCCCTCGACAGCACCGCGCGTTTCACCGACACTGTGCACATCAACCCCGGAGCCCAGCGCGTCGCCCTGCGCTGACCCCAGCCCAGCCGGAGGCAGCCTCTCGCTGCCTCCGGATCCCGGCCCCAACCCATCGGACGCATGCATCTAGCCGTCGTCGGGCTCAGCCATCGAACGGCTCCCGTGGAGATCCGGGAACGGCTGAGCATCCCAGAACATTCCCTGGCCAGTTCCCTCCAGAGCCTTCGCGCCGACGATCAGGTCCTGGAGGCCTCCATCCTCAGCACCTGCAACCGGCTGGAGATCTACAGCCTGTTGCGTACCCCCGCCGAAGGGGTCGAAGCCATTCGGCAGTTCCTGTCGATCCACAGCGGTCTGCCGGGGGATGACCTCAATCCCCATCTGTTCGCCCTTCACCACGAAGAGGCGATTCAGCATCTGCTGCGGGTGAGTGCCGGGCTCGACAGCCTGGTGCTTGGCGAAGGGCAGATCCTGAGCCAGGTCAAGAAGATGGTGCGGCTCGGGCAGGATCACCGCTCGATCGGACCGATCCTCAACAGGCTGCTCACCCAGGCCGTCAGCACCGGCAAGCGCGTACGCAGCGAAACCCGCCTGGGCAGCGGCGCCGTCTCGATCAGTTCGGCGGCCGTCGAACTGGCGCAGCTCAAGGTGGGCCAGGAACAGGGCTTCGATGAACTGCTGCCCCTCTGCGATGAGCGCATCACCGTGGTGGGCGCCGGCCGCATGGCCCGATTGCTGATTCAGCATCTCCAGGCCAAGGGGGCCCGAAGGCTGGTGCTGATCAACCGCACGGTCAGCCGGGCCGAAGAGCTGGCCCGCAGCTTTCCCGACCTGCCCATCCGCTGCCTGGGCCTCGATCAGCTTGACCTGCAGCTGCGGGAGGCCACGCTCCTGTTCACCAGCACCGGGGCTGATGAACCGATCATCAGCCGCCAGCGCCTGGATGGTCTGCCGCGTCACCAGAGGCTGATGCTCGTGGACATCGGGGTCCCCCGCAACATCAGCTCTGACGCCGCCCAGGCGCGGCTGGTGAGCTGTTACGACGTGGATGACCTCCAGGAGGTGGTCGACCGTAACCAGGCAGCCCGGCGCGAGATCGCCGAACAGGCCGAGGCCCTGCTGGCGGAGGACCAGAGGGCCTTCCTCGACTGGTGGGAGGGCCTCGAGGCGGTACCGACCATCAACCGATTGCGCCGGCACCTGGATTCCCTCCGGGAGCAAGAGCTGGTGAAGGCCCTCAGCCGCATGGGTCCCGACTTTTCCGAGCGGGAGCGCAAGGTGGTGGAAGCCCTCAGCAAGGGGATCATCAACAAGGTGCTGCATGGCCCCACCACCGCCCTCAGGGCGCCCCAGACGCGGGCCCAGCGCCTTGGATCGATGGACGCCCTCGAACGGCTCTTCGACCTGCAGGCGGTCGTGGATGACGAGGCCGGCTCGTCGGCGGCGGGGGGGGACTGACCCCCTGGCCAGCCACGGATGCTGAGAAGATCGTGGATGGCTTGCGGTCTTGGAGGGTGGTCCTGCAGAGTGTCGGCGTTGATGGGGTTGCATGAAACGAGTCCTGGCGATCATCCTGGGGGGCGGGGCCGGCACACGCCTCTTTCCCCTCACCAAGATGCGGGCCAAACCGGCGGTCCCCCTGGCCGGTAAATATCGTCTGATCGATATTCCCGTCAGCAACTGCATCAACAGCGGGATCAACAAGATCTATGTGCTGACGCAGTTCAACAGTGCTTCCCTGAACAGGCACCTCAGTCAGACCTACAACCTGTCCTCAGCCTTTGGCCAGGGCTTTGTCGAGGTGCTGGCAGCACAGCAGACCCCCGACAGCCCCTCCTGGTTCGAGGGAACGGCCGATGCGGTCCGCAAGTACGAATGGCTGTTCCAGGAATGGGACGTCGACCAGGTGGTGATTCTCTCCGGCGATCAGCTCTACCGGATGGATTACCGCCTCTTCGTCGATGAACACATTCAGAGCGGCGCCGACCTCACCGTGGCGGCCCTGCCCGTCGACGAGGCCCAGGCCGAGGGCTTTGGTCTGATGCGCACCGATGCCCAGGGCTGGATCCGCGAATTCCGCGAAAAGCCCAAGGGCGCCGACCTGCTGGCGATGCGCGTTGACACCCAGGCCCTCGGTCTTAGTGTCGACGAAGCGGTCAAGCGGCCGTATCTGGCGTCCATGGGCATTTACGTCTTCCGTCGAGACGTGCTGTTCAATCTGCTCGCCCAGAACCCCACGGCCACCGACTTCGGCAAGGAGATCATTCCCCAGGCCCTTGGCACTGGACTGGCCCTGCGGTCGTACCTGTTTGATGATTACTGGGAAGACATCGGTACGATCCGCGCCTTCTATGAGGCCAATCTTGCCCTCACGGTGCAGCCGACTCCTCCCTTCTCGTTCTACGACAAACAGTTTCCGATCTACACCCGACCCCGCTACCTGCCCCCCTCCAAACTGCAGGATGCCCAGGTCACGGAATCGATCATCGGCGAAGGGTCACTGTTGAAGGCCTGCAGCATTCACCACTGTGTGCTGGGGATCCGCAGCCGCATCGGCGATGACGTGGTCTTGAAGGACAGCCTGGTGATGGGGGCTGATTTCTATGAATCCAATGAAGAGCGGGCAATCCTGAGCGAGCGCGGCGGCATCCCCGTCGGCGTCGGACAGGGCACCACGGTGCAGCGGGCCATCCTCGACAAGAACGCGCGGATCGGCCGCAACGTTTCGATCATCAACAAGGACCGTGTCGACGAAGCGGACAGACCCGACCAGGGCTTCTACATCCGCAACGGCATCGTGGTCTGCGTCAAGGGGGCAACGATCCCCGACAACACGGTGATCTGAGCGTCTGGATGGGCGAGCCCCCCCCCCGACGGGGGCGAGACGGAAAGGAATCCTGCATCTCCAGCCGTCACGCCCCGGTCTTGGCACACTGCCGATGAACCGTCTCCACCTCAGGCACGGCCATGGCCAAAGGGCATTTCGGACTGATCGGCCTCGGTGTGATGGGCGAGAACCTCGTCCTCAACGCTGAACGCAACGGCTTTTCAAGCGTCGTCTACAACCGCACACCCCAGAAGACCGAGGAGTTCCTGGCTGGTCGGGGCTCCGGCAAGCAGATTGAAGGCGCCTACTCCCTTCAGGAGTTCGTCGACAAGCTCGAGAGGCCCCGGCGGATCCTGATGATGATCAAGGCCGGCCAGGCCATCGATGACACCATTGCCAGCATTTCCCCCTACCTCGAGCAGGGAGATCTGCTGATCGACGGCGGCAACTCCCTCTACAGCGACACGGAGCGGCGGGTGGCCGAACTCGAAAGCCGCAGCTTCGGCTACATCGGCATGGGAGTGTCGGGCGGTGCCAAGGGCGCCCTCGAGGGACCCAGCATGATGCCTGGTGGCACCCGCCAGGCCTATGAGGACATCCGCAGCCTGGTGGAGCGGATGGCCGCCAAGGTCGACGACGGCCCCTGCGTCACCTACATCGGTCCCGGTGGATCCGGCCACTTCGTCAAGACCGTCCACAACGGCATTGAGTACGGCGTCGAGCAGATCCTCGCCGAGGCCTACGACATGATGAAGCGGGGTGCCGGCATCGAGCCTGCGGTCATGGCCGATGTGCTGGGCCAGTGGAACACCATGGAGGAGCTGTCCTCCTACCTCGTCGAGATCACCGAGGTCTGCCTCCGCACCCGTGATCCCGAGTCGGGTGGTCCGCTGACCGAACTGATCCTCGACGTTGCCGGCCAGAAGGGCACCGGCCTCTGGACGGTGATCAGTGCCCTGGAAATGGGTGTGGCCGTGCCCACCATTTATGAATCAGTCAATGCAAGGGTCCTGAGCTCTCTGCAGGCCGAGCGTGTCAAGGCCGAATCCGTCCTCCACGGGCCTGGCCCGATGGCCCTGGATCTCGGCAGCCCCAGCGACGCCATGGCACCCCTGAGGGATGCCTGCATCCTCAGCGTCATGGCCAGCTATGCCCAGGGCATCGCCCTCCTGCAGGAGGCCTCACGGATCCACCATTACGACCTGAACATCGCCGCCATCGCCCAGATCTGGAAAGGCGGTTGCATCATTCGTGCCCGTCTGTTGCAGCGCATTCAGGACGCCTATCGGCAGAACGGCACCCTGGCCAACCTGCTGCTGGATCCCTGGTTCGCTGAACAGGTGAATCGTCGCCTGCCTGGTCTGCGCCAGTCGGTCAGCGAAGCCGTCCGGGCAGGCATCCCCGTGCCCTGCTTCGCCGCCTCGCTCAACTACATCGACAGTTACCGCACCGGCCGTCTGCCCCAGAACCTGGTGCAGGCCATGCGCGACTGCTTCGGCTCCCACACCTACCAGCGCATCGACCGCGAGGGCACCTTCCACACCGAGTGGCTTTCATGAGCCCCGCCCGCCTGATCAGGCTGCCCGACCGCCAGGCCCTGGCCCAACGCGCGTCGGAACTGGTGGCCCAGGCCATCGACCTC
>CAMASU010000088.1 GCA_945861105.1 Synechococcus sp. UW140 | reverse complement strand
TCCCATCGGGAGCACCGCAGATCAGCAGCCAGCGCTGGGGCAACCAGGGTTGCAGCCGGTTGAGGAGGGTTTCGGCGGACAGATCAGGCGACCAGGCATCGGCGGGCAGCAGCCTGGCGGCGGCCTGGTGGAGCAGCGCCAGCACGCCGGCATCGTCGGAAGTGGCCACCAGCAGAGGGGCCAGGCTGGCCAGCAGCAGCTGCCAGTGGCTGGCCTCGGCATCCCCTTCGAGCCTGGCCAGCTGCAGCGGCAGGGATTCGGGAGACTGCTGCAGCTGCAGCTCGAGCAGGCCCGTGGCTTCGAGGCCGCGGCCCATGCGGCGCAGGCAGCGGGCCAGGGCCACGATCACACCGTCGTCGCCGGGATCATGCAACCTCAGCTGGCGAAACAGATCGAGCGCCAGGCCATATTCGCCCCCCTGCAGGGCCCGCCAGGCGCGGTCCCGCAGGTCTGACAGCAACGACAGCTCCGGGGCGGTCATGGTCAGGGCGTTGGATCGGCCAGGGTCAACCCCAGGGCCTGGGCGTCGAGGGGGATGGTCTGCACCGACTGGCGCAGGCAGAACTGCTGGCCGTTGTGCAGGAGCACGAACAGGGCCGCCAGGCCGTCGGTGGCGGGGGACTGGGCCTCTTCGACACCCAGGGCCAGTGCCAGCTGGAAGCCGGCGGGGGCATCGGGCGGCAGGCCGGCCTGTTGCAGCACTTCAGCCAGGTCGGGTCGCTGACGGGGCCTCAGGGCGTCGAGGGGCAGACGCCGCGCCGTATCGCCCTGCAGCAGCACCAGGTCGGCAATGGCTGCGGCGGGATCCAGCCGCCAGCCCTCCAGGTGCAGCACCGTGCCACAGGGGGTCTGCTGCACGGTGTCGAGGGCCAGCACCACTTCGGCTTCGGGCCGCAGGTCGCGGCTGCTGCCAACGGCCTCGGGCGGTGCCTGTTGCAGCCAGTCGAGGGTGGCCAGCACCCGGGCGAGTCGATCGCGGTCGGCCAGGCTGGCGGGGTCGGGGGGGAGGGTCTGCAGCTGGTCCAGCTGATGGCGCGCAGCGTTGCTGTCGCCGGCTTCAAGATCGAGCCAGGCGAGCTGTCCCAGGGCTTCGGCGAGCAGATCGGGCCGGTCTGCCAGGTCGGGGCTGGTCACCAGGGCCTGCAGGTCGGCGCGGGCGGCGCGGGTCTGGCCGAGCTCGCAGCGGCAGCGGGCAGCCGCCAGCCGTGCGGCCGGGTCGGCGGCCAGGGCATCGAGGAGGGGCAGGGCCAGGTCGCTGCGGCCCGCCGCCAGGCACTGGTCGGCCAGGGGTTGCAGCGCCTCTGCGGGCAACTGGGCGGCCAGCAGGTGGGCCGTGCGCAGCACGGTCGACAGCAATCGAGGGGGGGTGGCAGGCGAGACCATGGCAGCAGGCGGGGTTGGCGAAGGCTGGAAGCGGGGCAGCAGCGGCACCCGGGCGGCTGCTTCCGCCAGGCTGAGGGCCTGTTCCAGGGGCAGGCCTTCTGGAGACGCGGCAAAGACGGCTGCCGCCGGAAGGTTCTCGAGCCAGCCGTCGGGCAGGGCCGAGGGTTCGCCGAACAGGGCCACCATCAAGGAGTCCTCCTCCCGGAACAGCTTCAGCGAACTGATGGTCACCATGGACGGCCAGGCCCGTGTCGTGGGCGAACCTTAAGCCGCTGCCTCCGTCTGGTTTTGTGTCCTCCCCCTCGTTTCCGGTCATGCCGGCCGCTGCCGAGCGCGGCCATTTCGATGGCCTGGCCCCCGACCGGCCAGAGCTGCGGGGATGGTGCCTCGATGCTGAGCGGGTGTGGCTGCGGGCGGAGAACGGCGACCCGGTGGCGGCCGTCTGCTGCGAAGCGAGGCCCGACCTGGAGGCCGTGGGCCTGCCGCTCTTCTGTGGGTTCCTGCTGCCACTTGAGGCCCTCGGCCGGGCCGACGATCTGCTGGGGCAGCAGCTGTGGGGCAGCTTCGATGCTGAGGGGCAGCGGCCCCTGCCGCAGAGCCAGCCCTGGCGGCTTGGGGCCAAGCAACAGCTGCGGTTGCGGCGGCAGCAGTTGTTGGCCGAGGGTGATGGGCTGCTGCAGGAACAGGGCCCACAGGCGGCCCTCACCCACTTCGCCGAGGCCCTGCTGGATGATCCGGAGCATGCACCGTTCCATGAGCGGCTGCGCTACGCCCTGTTTCGGCTGGAGGAAGCGGAACCGGTGGCCAGCACGTCGGCCCACAGCTGCGGCAGCTGATCGAGCAGCCGGTGCACGGCCTGCCGTTCGGCCAGCAGGCTGAAAGGGGCGGCGGACGCAGGCCCGGCGGATCCCAGGGCGGCGGCCAGGGGCCGATCGGCCCGCAGGCACTGCACAGCGGCCGCCAGGGCTGCCGCATCGGCAGGCGGTTGCAGACAGTTGAGGCCTGCGCGGCAGAAGGCGCGGTTGCCGCCGGCATCGGGCACGATCAGCGGTCGCCCGAGGGCGAGGGTCTCGAGGGCCGGCAGAAAAAACCCTTCACCGCTGGCCATGGGCAGGGCCACCACCAGGCCGGCCGCAGCGATCGCCGCAAAGAAGTCAGGCTGGGGAAGGGGACCAAGCAGCAGCCGGTGGGGGATGGCGGCGGCCTGCAGGAGGGCACCCAGGGCCTGGGCCAGCTGCGGTGCCTTGAGGCCCAGCACGAGCACCGGCGCCTGCGGATCCCATGATGTGGCGGCCGTCGGCAGGGGCAGGCCGGCGGGAATGGTGAGCACCGGGCCGCGGCAACGACCGCTGCTGGCCAGGGCCTCGGCCACCGGTTCACTCACCGCCACCCGGATGGCCGGCAGGCCCAGGAAAGCGAAGCGATCGTCGTGGGGATCGGCGTGGCGCAGGTGTTGGATCAGATGCAGCCGTGGGGGTGCCGTCGCCAATCGCTGGGCCGGTGTCAGCAACGGCCAGTCGGTGATGCCTTCGAGCAGCAGCAGATCGGGCGCCGAGGGCGGGATGGAGACCCGTGTCTCGGTGTCGGCCCAGGGTGTGTGGGGCACCCAGTCGGCTTCGGGGGTCACGAACAGCTGGCAGTGCCAGCTGGGATGGGCGGCGATGTGATCGAACCACTGACGCAGCACCCGCTGGCCACCGGTGGGTTCAAGGTTGCTGCGCAGCACCAGGGCCGTGGCCATCGCGGGGTCGAGGTTCAGTGGGTGTGCATTTCATTGGGGGCCCACCAGCTCGTTGGCTATGTAGGCAAGGAATCGTCGGTGGAGGAGGTTTGGTTCGAGGAGGAAAAGAGCTCCTGCTCGAAACGCGCGATTCTGTCGTTGCTCTCTTGCAACAGCTTCAAGCGCTTCTCGCTTTCGAGCAGCCGCTTCTCGCTTTCGCGCGATCTGATCTTCAATCTCTCTGTTTCTTGCTCGATGTCGTAGACGGGTCGCCAGTCGAACATCGCCAGCAAGCGACGCCAGGGCGGCAAGGTGCAGACCCACTCCGACCTGGTCAGGGGTCGGGAGTCTGCCGAGGTTGAGGAAGTTGTCATCGCCGTAGTTCGTCGTGAACGAAATCAAGGGCAACAGGGAGCCGGCCAGAAGGGTTGACCATCCTTGGCGGTCCAAGAGCCACGCAGGGCTTTCACCGTCTGCCATTACCGTAGCGACCCCGATCAATACGACCCCTGATAATACAAGTGTACCCTACGGGCTGGAGGGGTTGGGATCAGAGGCCGAAATGGCGGCAGATCAGCCAGGGGGCCAGCAGGGTGAGGCCCAGGGTGAGGGGGGCGCCGTAGCGGGTCATGTCGAGAAAGCGGTAGCGGCCAGGGCCCATCACCATCAGGTTGCACTGGTAGCCGATGGGGGTGAGGAAGCTCTGGCTGGCGGCAAAGAGGATGGCGTAGATGAAGGCCAGGGGCGGCAGGCCCAGGCCCTGGGCCAGTTCGGTGGCAATGGGGGTAAGCAGCACCACGGTGGCGCCGTTGCTGAGGGTTTCGGTGAACAGCTGCGCCAGCAGAAACACCACTACCAGCACGCCGTAGGCCGGCCATCCCTGCAGCGAATGCAACAGATCGAGGGCCAGCCCCTTCGCCAGGCCCGTGCTCTGCATCGCCACGCTGAAGCACGACAGGGACCCCAGCAGCAAGATCACGTCCCAGCGGATGGCCCGCTGCAGTTCGCCGGGCCGCAGGCAGCCCGTCGCCACCATCACCACCACCCCCAGCAGCACGGCGGCCATCAGGTTGATGATCTTGAACATCGGCAGCAAAATCACCAGCGCCGCCACCGCGAGGGCAATGCCCTTACGGTTGGTCGTGGGCAGGTCTTTTTCGAGTTCATCGAGCAGCACCAGATCGCTGCTGTCCTGCAGGCCCCGCAGGGCATCGATGGGGGCCTGCAGCAGCAGCACGTCACCGGCCTGCAGCACCACCTTGCCCAGCAGGTCGCGCAGCACCTGGCGGCCACGGCGCACGGCCAGCAGGGTGGCGTTGTAACGCTGGCGGAAGCGCAGTTCACGCACAGAGGAGCCGGCAATGCTCGAACCACTGGGCAGCAGCACCTCCACCAGCCGCTGGGTGGGATCGGTCGCCGGCTGCTCGTCCATCGGCGCCAGGCTGACGGTGCGTTCCTGCTGCAGTCGCAGCAGGTCGTGGCGCTGACAGCGCAGCAGCAACCGGTCGCCGGCCTGCAGCGGCAGGTCGGCCAGGGGGGCCGTGAAGCTCTGGTCGCCCCGGTGCAGCTCGAGCACATCCACATCGAAGCGGCGCTGCAGGCGGCTGCGGTGGATCGATTGACCCACCAGTTCTGAACCCTCGGGGATCAGCACATCGGTGAAGTAGCCCCCGCTGGTGAGGTCGGCCAGCAGGTCATCGCCCACCAGGCCGCGGTCGGGCAGCAGCCGGTCGGACACCGCCACCAGATAGAGGCCCCCCAGCAGCCAGATGGGGATGCCGATGGCGGTGAAATCAAACAGGTCGATCGAGCCGAACCCGAGCTGGCGGCTCACATCACTGGCCAGCAGGTTGGTGGAGGTGCCCAGCAGGGTGAGGGTGCCGCCCAGCACCACGGCGAACGACATCGGCAGCATCACGCGCGAAGGCGAGATGCCGCGGCGCTGGCACCAGTTCTCGAGCACCGGTAGCAGGGTGGCGACGATCGGGGTGTTGGGGATGAAGCCCGAAACCGGGCCCACCACCGCCACCAGCAGGGCGATCATGCGGCGGGGGCTGCGGATGGCATCGCTGCCGATCAGGGCCCGCAGCCGGTCGACGCCACCGCTGCGGAACAGGCCGGCCGCGAGGGCAAAGAGGCCCATCAGGGTGATCAGCGCCGGCGCCCCGAAGCCCTGCACCGCCTCGTCGGGCTTGAGCACCTTGAAGGCCACCAGCAGGGCCGCCGCCAGCAGCCCCGTGACCTCGGGCGCCAGCCAGCCGGTCACAAACAGCACGATGGCGACGGCAAACACCGCCAGGGTGATGGCGCCGTCTGGGGTGGAGGCGGCGGCCAGAAAGCCGGTGGCGGCGGGGTCACTGCGCATTGAAGGGGCGGTTGCGGGTGAATCTGTGCTCAACAGACCTATAATGCCTCCCAAAGTAATCAATTAACCAATGGCTGCACCTGCTTTCGGCAACATCAGACGATTTTTCAGGGGCTATCTCTTTAAAGAAATGCACCACCTGAACGTGATGCATGCCTTGGCGGAGGGATTGCCCTGGTATGTGCCAGGCACAGATCTGGAGCCCATTCAGGCGGCATTGGTGCAGGTTGTTTTTGGGTTTGATCGGGTGAGCTTCATGGCCGACGCTCCATTGGGGGTGCCCTATGACGAGTTGGTGGCGCATCTCAGGGATTGCATCGACAGCGGATTGATGATCCGGCTGGGGGATCAGCCGTTGCAGCTGAATCACCTGCCCGAGCCTCTCTGCGAGTCTGTGACCATTCACCCTGCAGGCGAAGCGGACACCGCTGTCCTTTGCTCCATGGCCGACCAAGGTGCTGGGCATGAACGCTGGATCCTGCGATGGCGTCGGCTTCATCCCAACAGTGGCGCCATGCAGTTATTCCTGTTTGATATCGCTGCCGATCACGTTTATCTCACCCCTTCTTTATCAAGAACGACAGTATTTGCGGATCTTCTGGCCGATCTGACTGCTGTGGTGTCGCTGCAGGCGTTGTATGAACCAGGGCTGCGCCTTGACCGGTTCAAGGCGATGGCTGCTGCGGCTGTGAGTCTGGCGTGATCCCAGTGCTGAGTGCGCCGATCTGCTCGGCAAAATGAACCGATTTTGCGGTGCTCAATGCGACTTTCAGGTTGTAGTGGTTGCGCATGGCATCATGGGTCTGTTCAATTGAGGCCACGCAATCTTGTCCGAGGAATAGATCAACAGGGGTGATGTCGACGTTCAGGTAATCGTCAGGCTCTTTGACCCCATGGACAATGGTCGGTAGATTGCAGAGGTACATGTATTTGAAATATTGGGTTCCGAAGCCACTGAGTGCTAGTGCGCAATGACGAATCTGTGATAGCTGCTCAAATGTGGACAGGCCAACAATGGATGACGCCGTAACACCTTGGAGGGCAGACGCTTTGGTGATGATCTCATTGGCGATCGCCTGCTCATGGGTTGTGGACAAGCCGGCTGTGGTGTCCCTGTCGTTGAGTGCAGAGCGGCTCATGCCATCAATGACGAGATGAATGGGGCGACCAGAGACCCTTTTCAGCTCGGCTGCAAGTGTGATCGTAAAATCCACGAGGTTGAGGCACATGCGTGTGCCACCGCGTACGCCAACACAAACCATGACGGCCGCCCGATGATCGCCTGGTTGGGCTGGGACAGAGCCACGGAAATGGGTGGAAAGGCCGCTACCAAATGACGAACTTTTGCTGACGAGGATGGCCTGATTGTTGGCCTGGCAGCGCTGGATTGCTTCTTGATTGTCAGCAACGACGCTGATTTTTGCTCGGGTTGACTCAGACAAGAAGAGTTTTTCTTCTTCAGGCAGGAAGTAATCAAAAGTCTCGGTTCTGAACACCTGATCGACAGAGGCAAGAACTCCGATGTCTTCGAGTCGTGAAAGGTGGGCGAGGTTGTTCTGGAGATAATGGCCGAAATGGATGGGGCACGGGGCGGGCAGATGGGCCAGTTGATTGGCTGTTGGCAGTGATCTGAAGTGGTTGGCCCTTGCCTTGGAATCATTCCAGAGCGGCATGGCTAGCGTCTGCTGAAAAATGTGCAGCAAGTCTTGGTAGATCCAGAAGCCATAGGTTGGCAGGGCATGCACGTTGTGCTGCTCCAGATCAAACAGATAGAGGCAGACGTCTGAGCGCTGGGAATGATTGTTGTGCCAAAGCAAGATAAAGCGACGTTGTTCGGGGCCGAAGTCTGTTGCTGACTGCGGTCTGAGGCATGCGGTGTTGGGTCCTGTCAGAGGTTCCAGCAACCAGGAACCAGTGAGGGCTGGCGGAAGGTTGCGGAAGCCAAAGGGTTCAGCGCTGAAATCCAGCGTTGATGTGCCGGTCAGGCAATGGGTGTAGGTGAGTAGAAACTGCTCACTGTT
>CAMASU010000087.1 GCA_945861105.1 Synechococcus sp. UW140 | reverse complement strand
AGCGTGCATGGCCGCATCGAGAAGCTCGATGAGGACGATTTTCTGCATGTGATCGAGAAGCACTGCCAGCAGGGCGTCGATTACCAGACCATCCATGCGGGACTGCTGATCGAGCACCTGCCTCTGGTGAAAGGGCGACTCACCGGCATTGTCAGCCGTGGTGGCGGCATCCTGGCCCAATGGATGCTGTATCACCACCGCCAGAACCCCCTCTACAGCCGCTTTGAAGACATCTGTGAAATCTTCAAGCGCTACGACTGCAGCTTCTCCCTGGGGGATTCCCTGCGGCCGGGTTGCCAGCACGACGCCTCCGATGCGGCCCAGCTGGCCGAACTGAAGACCCTGGGTCAGCTCACCCGCCGGGCCTGGGAGCACGACGTGCAGGTGATGGTCGAGGGCCCGGGTCACGTGCCCATGGACCAGATCGAGTTCAACGTGCGCAAACAGATGGAGGAATGCTCCGAAGCCCCCTTTTACGTGCTGGGACCGCTGGTCACCGACATTGCTCCGGGTTACGACCACATCACCAGTGCGATCGGTGCAGCCCTGGCCGGCTGGCATGGCACCGCGATGCTCTGCTACGTGACCCCCAAGGAACACCTGGGTCTGCCCAATGCCAACGATGTGCGCGAAGGTCTGATCGCCTACAAGATCGCGGCCCATGCCGCCGACATCGCCCGCCATCGCCCCGGGGCCAGGGATCGTGACGATGAACTGAGCCGTGCACGCTACGCCTTCGACTGGAACCGCCAGTTTGAGCTCTCCCTTGATCCGGAGCGGGCCCGGGAGTACCACGACGAAACCCTGCCCGCCGACATCTACAAGCAGGCCGAGTTCTGTTCGATGTGCGGTCCGAAGCACTGCCCGATGCAGACCAAGATCACGGACAAGGACCTCGAAGGCCTGGAGGAGGTGCTGGAACGCCAGAAGGCCGGGGAAACCGCAGCGGTCTGATCGTCAACCCTGACCTTCAACCAATCCTGACCTTCAACCCAACAGAAAGGCCCCACCTTGCGGTGGGGCCTGAAGATCGGTCGGACGATCGACCGGTGATCAGATCCAGTCGAATCAGCCGGCGAGCAGGGCGTTGGCCTTGGCCACCACGTTATCGACGGTGAAGCCGAACTTCTCCATGCAGGTGCCTCCGGGGGCCGAAGCACCGAAGCGATCCATCGTCACGGTGGCACCGTCGAGACCGACGAAACGATGCCAGCCGAAGGATTCGGCGGCCTCAACCACCAGACGGCGACGCACCGCCGACGGCAGCACCTCCTCCTGGTAGCTGGCCGGCTGTTCGAGGAACAGCTCGACACAGGGCATGCTCACCACCCGCACCCGGCGACCCGCAGCGGTCAGCTGGCGGGCAGCCTGCACGCAGAGGTCAAGCTCGGTGCCCGTGCCGATCAGGATCAGCTCAGGGGAGCCATCGCCATCCTCGAGCACATAACCACCGAGAGCGACCTTGTCGATGGAGGAATTGGCCTGGTTGGCCATCGCCTGGCGGCTCAGGGCCAGCACCGAAGGACGATGGCGGTTACCCACGGCCACCTTGTAGGCGCCACTGGTCTCATTTCCATCACCGGGACGGAAGACCAGCATGTTGGGCATGGCCCGCAGCGAGGGGATCGTTTCGATCGGCTGGTGGGTGGGACCGTCTTCGCCGACACCGATGGAGTCGTGGGTGAGCACATAGATGACCCCCAGTTCACTGAGGGCACTCAGGCGCATGGAGCCACGCATGTAGTCGGCGAAGACGAGGAAAGTGCCGCCGTAGGGCACCAGCCCGCTGCCGTGGTAAGCGAGGCCGTTGAGGATGGCAGCCATGGCGTGTTCCCGCACGCCGAAGTGGAGGTAGCGGTTGGCTTCGGCCCCCTTCTGGAATCCCTTCTCTCCCTTGATGTCGGTGAGATTGGAGTGGGTGAGGTCGGCGGAACCGCCGATCAGCTCGGGCAGATGGGGAGCAATGGCATTGAGGCAGTTCTGGGAGTGCTGGCGGGTGGCCAGTCCCTTGTCAGCGGCGGTGTAGGTGGGCAGATCGCGGTCCCAACCCTCCGGCAGCTCACCCCGCAGCATCCGCTCGAAGAGAGCCGCCTCGGTGGGGAACTGACTGCGGTAATCGGCGAGGGTGGTGTTCCAGGCGGCCTCCGAAGCAGCACCGCGCTCCAGGGCCTGACGCCAGTGGTCATAGGCCTCCTGGGGCACCTCGAAGGGGCCGTACTCCCAACCGAGGGCCTGGCGGGTGAGCTGGGCCTCCTCTTCACCGAGGGGGGCGCCGTGGACCCCGGCGGTGTTGCTCTTGTTGGGGGAGCCGTAGCCGATGGTGGTGGTGACCTTGATCAGTGAGGGGCGATCGGTGACGGCCTTGGCCGCTTCGATGGCCTGCACGATGGCGGCGACGTCGCTGTTGCCATCGGCCACGTGCTGCACATGCCAGCCGTAGGCCTCGTAGCGCTTGAGCACGTCCTCGGTGAACGACACGGACGTGTCACCGTCAATGGTGATGTGGTTGTCGTCGTACAGGGCGATCAGCTTGCCCAGGCCCAGGTGACCCGCCAGGGAGCAGGCCTCGGAGGCGATGCCTTCCTGGTTGCAGCCATCACCCATGATCACGTAGGTGTAATGGTCGACCAGGGTGCAGCCGGGGCGGTTGAACTTGGCCGCCAGGTGGGCTTCGGCAATCGCCAGACCGACGGCGTTGGCGATGCCGGCCCCGAGGGGTCCGGTGGTGACTTCAACGCCGGCGGTCTCGAAGGTCTCGGGGTGGCCGGGGGTGCGGGATCCCCACTGACGGAACTGCTTGATGTCCTCGAGGGTCACCGAGTCGTAGCCGGTCAGGTGCAGCAGGGCGTAGAGCAGCATGCAGCCATGACCCGCCGAGAGCACGAAGCGATCGCGGTTGAACCACTTCGGATTGCTGGGGTTATGCCTGAGCACCTTGTCCCAGAGGGCATAGGCCATGGGAGCGCAGCCCATGGGCAGACCGGGGTGGCCGCTCTTGGACTTGTTGACGGCATCCACTGCCAGGAAGCGGATGCTGTTGACGCAGAGCGTATCGACGGAGGCGGGGGCGGCGACCATGGCGGTGCTGGGCAGGTGGGAGAGGGGAAGGGATCAGGCGAACTGACGGAAGGCCAGGCAGACGTTGTGGCCCCCGAAACCGAAGGAGTTGGAGAGCACACACCCGATTGTCTGCTGTCGGGCCTCATTGGGCACGACATCCAGATCACAGGCCGGGTCAGGAGTGGCGTAGTTGATCGTGGGAGGCACCACGCCATGGCGGATGGCCAGCACGGCGGCAACGGCCTCGATGCCACCGCTGCCCCCGAGCAGGTGGCCGGTCATCGACTTGGTCGAACTCACCGGAATCTGCCGGGCCCGCTCGCCGAGGGCGGTCTTGATGGCCGCGGTCTCGTTGCTGTCGTTTGCCGGAGTGCTGGTGCCGTGGGCATTGATGTAGTCCACGGCCTCTGGGGCGATCCGGGCGTCGCGCAGGGCGAGGGTGATGGCCCGGGCACCGCCGAGGCCACCGGGGATCGGGGCGGTGATGTGGTGGGCATCGCAGGTGGTGCCGTAGCCGATGATCTCGCCCAGGATCTCGGCGCCGCGGGCCCGGGCGTGCTCCAGGCTTTCCAGAACGAGGATCCCCGCACCCTCACCGATGACAAAGCCATCGCGGTCGGCATCGAAGGGACGGCTGGCTGCGGCAGGATCGTCGTTACGGAAGGACAGGGCCTTGGCGCTGGCGAACCCGGCCACACCCATGGGAGTGATGGCCGATTCGGCCCCGCCGCAGACCATGGCGTCGGCATGGCCGAGCTGGATCAGCCGGAAGGCATCGCCAATGGCGTTGGAACCCGCCGCACAGGCCGTGGCCACGGCGGAACTGGGTCCCTGGGCGCCCAGGGCAATGGCGGCGAGCCCCGTGGCCATGTTGGGGATCATCATCGGCACGGTGAACGGACTCACCCGGCCGGGACCGCGGCTGTGCAGCACTTCGGCCTGGGTCTCCATCGTGAGCAGGCCGCCCACGCCGGAGCCAATGATCACCCCCACCCGTTCACGGTTGCCGTCGTCGATGACCAGGCCGCTGTGGGCCAGGGCCTCCTTGGCGGCAACGACGCCGAACTGGCTGAAGCGGTCCCAGCGACGGGCCTCCTTGGCGTCGAGATGCTCACCGGGGTCGAAGCCCTTGACCTCGGCCGCGAAACGACAGGAATGGGCCGAGGCATCGAACAGGGTGATGGGCGCACCACCGCTGATGCCCTGGCAGAGCCCGGCCCAGTAGGCAGCGACGGTGTTACCGATGGGGGTGATGGCCCCCAGACCCGTGATCACCACCCGACGGGATGACTCAACCATTGCAGAACTCGACCGTGACGATGGGGCGGCAGGGGATGGGGTGCTCAGGCGGCCTTTTCAAGGATGTAGGTGACCGCATCCCCCACGGTGGCGATTTTCTCGGCGGCCTCGTCGGGGATCTCGATGTCGAAGGCCTCCTCGAGGGCCATGACGAGCTCGACGGTGTCGAGGGAATCGGCGCCGAGGTCGTTCTGGAAATTGGACTCCTCCTTCACCTCAGCGGCATCGACGCTGAGCTGCTCCGCAACGATCTCGCGGACTTTCTCGAAGGTCGCTTCCTTGGACATGGGCTCTGGTCCTGGCGTCGGGCATCCTACGGGCTGGCCTGATGACCGTTAACAACGATGACGGCCGGGCCCGCCGCCGGGTGGCGTGCGGATCGCACGGGTACCTTGACGTCACGGCGTTTGCTTCCGGCCCGGGCATGTCCCATTCCGTCAAGATCTACGACACCTGCATCGGCTGCACCCAGTGCGTGCGGGCCTGCCCCCTCGACGTGCTCGAGATGGTCCCCTGGGACGGCTGCAAGGCCGGCCAGATCGCCTCCTCCCCCCGCACCGAGGATTGCGTGGGCTGCAAGCGCTGTGAAACCGCCTGCCCCACCGACTTCCTCAGCATCCGGGTGTACCTCGGCGACGAGACGACCCGCAGCATGGGTCTGGCCTACTGAAGTCCTGACGGCCTCGGTATCTTCATGACAGGCAGCCCGGCTACCGCCGGGCTTTTTTTCGCGGACATTTCGAGATGTGCGGCATCGTGGCGGTGATCGGGACCCGGGACGCCGCTCCCCTGCTGCTGGAGGGGTTGCGCCAGCTCGAATATCGCGGCTACGACTCCGCTGGAGTGGCCACCGTGGTGGATGGTGTGCTGACCATCCGCCGGGCTGAAGGCAAGCTGATCAACCTGTCAGGCCGGGTGGAGGCCGAGGGGGCCCCCGGCCACTGCGGCATCGGCCACACCCGCTGGGCCACCCACGGCAAACCCGAAGAGCGCAACGCCCATCCCCACAGCGACGGGCGCGGCGAGGTGGCCGTGGTCCAGAACGGCATCATCGAAAACCACCGCAGCCTGCGGGAAGAGCTGCAATCCTCCGGGGTGCGCTTCCTGTCGGAGACCGACACGGAGGTGATCCCCCACCTGATCAGCCGCGAACTGGATCGACGCACCACCGCGGGGGAACCAGCCTCGGGAGCCACCCTGCTGGCCGCCGTGCAGGCGGTGCTCCCCCGGCTTGACGGCGCCTACGCCCTGGCGGTGCTCTGGGCGCGGGTGAGCGATGCCCTGGTGGTGGCCCGTCGGCAGGCGCCGCTGATCATCGGTTTCGGCGAAGGTGAATTTCTCTGCGCCAGCGACACGCCGGCCCTGGCCGGCGTGACCCGCACGATCCTGCCGCTGGAGGATGGGGAGGTGGCCCTGCTCGGGCCCCTGGGCATCGAGCTCTACGACGGTCAAGGCAACCGCTGCCAGCGCAGCCCCCAGCAGCTGCAGGGCACCGACCACGTGGCGGACAAGCGCAGCTTCCGTCACTTCATGCTCAAGGAGATCCACGAGCAACCGGAAACGGTGGCCCGCTGGCTGGGCCGCCACCTGCCGGAGGGCACCGGCCCCACCGGACCGGTGGTGGCCCTGCCGATCGAGGACGACCTGCTGCGGGATGTGCAGCGCATCCAGGTGCTGGCCTGCGGCACAAGCCGCCATGCCGCTCTGGTGGGGGCCCATCTGCTGGAGCAGCTGGCGGGGGTGCCCACGGGGGTGGCCTACGCCAGTGAGTACCGCTACGCACCGCCCCCGCTGACGGCCCATACCCTCACCATCGGCGTCACCCAGTCGGGGGAGACCGCCGACACCCTGGCGGCCCTGGCCATGGAGCAGCAACGGCGGGCCGACCATGGCGATCCGGCCTATCGGGCCCGTCTGCTGGGAATCACCAACCGACCGGAGAGCAGCCTGGGGCGGCTGGTGCCCCAGCTGATCGACATCCAGGCCGGTGTCGAGGTGGGCGTGGCTGCCACCAAGACCTTCATGGGTCAGCTGCTGGCCTTCTACGGGCTGGCCCTGCGGCTGGCGGAACTGCGCGGCAGCCGCACGCCGGAGGAGCTGCACCGCCTTGCCGCCGCCCTGCGGGGATTGCCGGGCCAGCTGCGCGACCTGATCGATGACCATGACCAGCGCTGTGCCGATCTGGCCCATCAGTTCGCCGACACCCAGGACGTGATCTACCTGGGACGAGGCATCAACTACCCGATCGCCCTGGAGGGCGCCCTCAAGCTCAAGGAGATCAGCTACATCCATGCCGAGGGCTACCCGGCGGGTGAGATGAAGCACGGCCCCATCGCCCTGCTGGACGCCCGGGTGCCGGTGGTGAGCGTCGCGATGCCGGGCACCGTGTTCGACAAGGTGCTGTCGAACGCCCAGGAGGCCAAGGCCCGCGATGCCCGTCTGATCGGTGTGGCGCCCCCTGGACCGGACACCGAGCTGTTTGACGTGCTGCTGCCGGTGCCCCCGGTGGAGGAGCTGCTCTCCCCCCTGCTGACGGTGGTGCCGATGCAACTGCTGAGTTACCACATTGCCGCCCATCGCGGGCTGGATGTGGATCAGCCGCGCAACCTCGCCAAGAGCGTCACCGTCGAATGAACCGTCAGGAGATGAACCGTCAGGAGACGGCGGCGGTCGCCTCGCTGCGGCCGTAGTTGTCCTGGAAGCGGACGATGTCGTCTTCTCCCAGGTAAGGGCCGCTCTGCACCTCGATCAGCTCCACCGGAATCTTGCCGGGGTTCGACAGGCGATGGCGGGAACCCAGGGGGATGTAAGTGCTCTGGTTCTCACCCAGCAGGATCGATTCGCCGTCCTTCTCGACGACGGCCGTGCCCCGCACCACCACCCAGTGCTCGGCCCGATGGTGATGCATCTGCAGCGACAGGCAGGCCCCGGGTTTGACCTCGATGCGCTTGACCTGCCAGCGCTCACCCTCGACAACGCCGTCGTAGTGACCCCAGGGCCGGTAGATGCGGCGGTGGGCCTCGCCTTCGGGAGCCCGATCGTTCTGGAGTCGATTGACGATGCGTTTCACGTCCTGGGCCCGGTCCCGGTGGGCCACGAGCACGGCGTCATCGGTCTCGACCACCACGAGGTCCTCGACCCCGAGACCCACCACCAGCC
>CAMASU010000086.1 GCA_945861105.1 Synechococcus sp. UW140 | reverse complement strand
AGGGCCTGAATCGCAGCAATCCGCGCAGATCCAGAAGCAGCAGCCGGCGCCGCAGCGACCGGCCCGGCCGCTGCACCGTGGCGCGCCGAACCCGTCAACAGCGTTTCGACGTCGCGGGGGGTGAGGCTGGGGCGGGCACTCAGCAACAGCGCCGCCACACCAGCCACATGGGCGGTGGCCATCGAGGTGCCGCTCCAGGTGGTGGTCTGGTCGCCAGGAATGGTCGACACCACGCTGACGCCAGGGGCCGTCACGTAGTCGATCGCCACGGCACCGGCACGATTCGAAAACCCTGCCAGGGTGCCGGTGGCATCAATGGCGCCGACGGCCAGCCCCGCCTGGCCGGCATAGGCCGCCGGAAAACCCGGTGCCGACCGGCCGCTGTTGCCGGCTGCCATCACCACCACCACCCCGGCTGCTTCGGCGGTGCGGATCGCCGCCTGCAGTTCGGGGCTGCCGAGCGTGCCACCCAGGCTCAGGTTGATCACCCCCGCTCCGTTGGCGGTGGCATAGCGGATGCCATTCACCATCGCCGCATAACCGCCACTGCCGGTCTCATCCAGCACCCGCACTGGCAGGATCGTGGCTCCATGGGCGACTCCGGTAGGGCCGCTGCCGTTGCTTTCGGCAGCGATGGTGCCGGCCACAAACGTGCCATGGCCGTTGAGGTCCGTTGGATCGGCATCTGCATCAACAAAATCCCAGCCGTGCACGTCATCGACGTAGCCATTGCCGTCGTCGTCGATGCCATTGCCGGCCAGCTCGCGCGGATTCGTCCAGATCGCGCCATCCAGTTCGCTGTGGCCCAGGTCAATGCCGGTGTCGACCACTGCCACCGTCACGCCGGCGCCCGTGACGCCCGCGGCCCAGGCACTGGGGGCGTCAAGACGGTCCAGACTCCAGGAGGCACCACCCAGGGCCGGCACACGGCTGATCGGACGGCCGAGCAGGCGCTCCAGCGCCAGGGCGGCATTCACTTCGCCATAGCCATCGAGGCTGCTGAAACCAACAGCGGCCGCTGGGGCCATGGGGGTGAGGTCGGTGGCGCTCACCGTGTAACTGCCCACACCGGCATTGGCGAAGGCACCCACATCGAGAAACACCGTGCTGCTGACCGGCGCCGTGTAGCTGATCAGGGCATTGCGGCTGCTGGCACTGGCGTCGTCATTGAACGCAAGCTGCAGGCCGATGCCATCCCGCAGACTCAGGGTCGGATCGGCCAGGGTCGCGCCATCGGCGCGGAACGCATAGGTGTGGCCCGCCTGCACTTCGACGCGAAACCAGTCGTGGTCTCCGTTCTGACCCACAACACCGCTGCGGCTGCCGCCCACCGTCACCACGCCGCTGGTGCCGGTACCGGCGGCGAAATCATCCCGTGACGGTGTCGGCGTGAGATCGGTCACCGCCACCCGGTATGTGCCGGTGAGACTGTCATTCCAGGACCCGGCATCAAGAAAATGGCGTCCGGTGGTCGTGGCGGTGTAAGTGATCAGCGCATCCCGGGTAGCCGGACTGGCGTCGTCATTGCTGGCCAGCACCCGGCCGCTGTCGTTACGCAGCCGCAGCAAGGGATCCACCAGGCTGATGCCGGTCTGGCTGAAGCTGTAGCGGTGCCCGGCGGTGAGCTCAACGGCGAACCAGTCGCGATCGCGCACCTGCTCCAGCTCCCCCAGGCTGGCGGCCCCCACCCCAACCCGGGCAGTGGTGGCCAGGTTGGCAGCCGCATCATCCAACGCCTGCCCCACCGCAAGGCCATAGGCCACCGGTTCAGCGGGGGCGAAGACGAAGGGGTCGGGCCGGCGGATCATGGGATCACTGTCCTGAACCAACCTTAGTGGATCCTGAGTTTTATGGCCTGGTTCGTCAAGACCGAAACCTTCTGCCGACCCGCCGCTGAACTGCAGGAGGCCCTGGCCGCCCATCGGCGCTGGGTCGAAGGGCTGCGGGCCTCTGGGGTGCGCATCTGCAGCGGCTATCGGGTCGACGGCGACGGCCGGCCCGGCGGCGGGGGCCTGCTGCTGCTGGAGGCCAGCGATTACGCCAGTGCCGAAGCCCTCGTGCGCCAGGACCCGATGCTGCTCAGTGGTGGTGTCGAGTGGCAGCTGCACCGCTGGATCGCCGTCTGCGGCGACCTCACCCTCACGTAACGGTCTGTAACGTCATGATGGGCAACGGAATCTGGCCCCTGCTCCCATGACCGTCGCCCCCAGCCGCCCCGACGCCCGTGGCTACGACCGGGCCGACTGGAGCAGCGGCTTCCGCAACGTCAGCCAGGAACTGAGCGACGTGTCCCTGCGGCCCAGCCGCGGCCAGCTGCCCGCCGGCCTGGTGGGCACCCTCTACCGCAATGGTCCCGGCCGGCTCGAGCGGGGCGGCCAGTGGGTGCATCACCCGTTCGACGGCGACGGCATGATCTGCGCCCTGCGGTTCGACGGGGATGGGGGAGCCCGTCTCAGCAACCGCTTCGTGCGCACCGAGGGCTGGCAGGCCGAAGAACAGGCCGGCCGGTTTCTCTACCGCGGTGTGTTCGGCACCCAGAAACCCGGGGGGCCCCTGGCCAACGCCTTTGATGTGCGGCTCAAGAACATCGCCAACACCCATGTGGTGCGGCTGGGCGAACGCCTGCTGGCCCTCTGGGAAGCCGCCGGGCCCCACGAGCTCGACCCCGACAGCCTGGAGACCCGGGGCCTCACCACCCTCGACGGGGCCCTGCGCCCCGGCGAGGCCTTCAGCGCCCATCCGCGCTTCGACCCGGGCCACCACGGCCGGCCGCGGATGGTCACCTTCAGCGTCCGCACGGGGCCCCGCAGCAGCCTGCGCCTGCTCGAATTCGCCACCCACGACGATGCTGCCAGCGGCGAACGGGCCGGCCAGCTGATCAGCGAACGGCAGGACAGCTTCGCCGGGTTCGCCTTTCTGCACGACTTCGCCATCACCCCCAACTGGGCGGTGTTCCTGCAGAACGCCGTGCGCTTCAACCCGCTGCCGTTCGTGCTGGGCCAGAAGGGCGCCGGCCAGTGCCTCAGCTCAGACCCCAACGGTCAGGCCAGGTTCTGGCTGGTGCCCCGGGCCGGCGGCCGCCATGCCGGCGAAGCCCCGCGCATCGTCGATGCCCCCGACGGCTTCGTCTTCCATCACCTCAACGCCTGGGAAGACGGCGACACGGTGGTGGTCGAAAGCATCTTCTACAACGACTTCCCGGCCATCGGCCCCGACCAGGACTTCCGCAGCATCGACTTCGACCTCATCCCCGAAGGCCTGCTCGAGCAGTGCCGCATCGATCTGGCCAGCGGCACGGTGACGACCCAACGCCTCAGCGAACGCTGCTGCGAATTCGCCATGGTCAACCCCAGCCGCGAAGGCCTGTCCAGCCGCTACGGCTGGATGGCCGTGGCCGAGCGCGAAACCGGCAACGACCCCCTCCAGGCCATCAAGAAGCTCGACCTGATCAGCGGCGAACGGCGCCTGTGGAGTGCGGCGCCCCGGGGGTTCGTCAGCGAACCCCTGATGGTGCCGGCCCCCGACGCCAGGGGCGAAGACGAGGGTTGGGTGCTGGTGCCGGTGTGGAACGGGGCCCGCTGCGCCAGTGACCTCGTGGTGCTCGATGCGGCCAGCCTGGCCGAATGCGCGGTGCTCGAACTGCCCCTGGCCATCCCCTATGGCCTGCACGGCAGCTGGGTGCCGGCCTGAGGGCCTCAGCCCCGCAGATGGCGGCTGTAGCTGGCAGGCGAGAACACAAAACCCTCGGCGGCGGCGATGGCCACCACGGCGGAAGCCCCATCGGCGGCATCCACCTGCAGCTTGAGGGTCGGTTCCCCTTCGACCTTCGCCAGGAAGGCCATCAATTGCGCTTTTGACATGACCAAACGATATAAGCCTGATTAATCGTAGGCGGCCAGCAGGTCCCGCAGGCCCGGTTCGAGCTGGGCAAAGGCCCGGCCCCGATGGCTCACCCGTCCCTTGGTCTCGCGGTCGAGCTCAGCAAAGCTGAGCCCCAGTTCCGGCACCAGGAACACGGGGTCATAGCCGAAGCCCCCCGCCCCCCGGGCCGCCGGCAGAATCTCGCCGACACACTGGCCTTCCACCTCCAGCAGCACCTGGCCATCGGGGGCGGCCAGGGCCAGGGCCGCCACGAACCGGGCCCCGCGGCCGGCGCTGGGATCGGTCGCCAGGGCCTGCTGCAGCTCCGTCAGCAGCCGCTCGATGCGGGCCGCATCGGTGGGGGCATAGCGGGCCGAATGGATGCCCGGAGCGCCACCCAGGGCGTCGACGCTGAGGCCCGAATCATCCGCCAGGGACCAGGCCCCACTGGCCCTGGCGACGGCGATGGCCTTGATCCGGGCGTTCTCGGCGAAGGTGCTGCCGGTCTCCTCCACCTCCAGCCCCGGGGGCTGCGGCTGCACCTGCAGCGGCAATGCCGCCAGCAGCGCAGCAAACTCGCGCACCTTGCCGGCATTGCCACTGGCGATCACCAGATCCAGCATCCCCACCGCCTCCGCCGTCAGGCCGCCAGGGCCAGATCGCGGGCCCAGGCCAGCACCTCGGCCACGCGGGCCCCGTCGGGCGCCTCGCAGTACAGGCGCAGCAGGGGCTCGGTGCCCGAGAAGCGCAGCATCAGCCAATGGCTGGGCCCCAGCCGCAGCTTGACGCCATCGGTGGCGGTCAGCTCCAGCACCGGCGCCCCCGCCACCATCGCCGGCGGCTCCTGCTGCAGCAGCCGCTCCAGGCGGGCGCGACTCTCCATGTCGGGCAGCCGCAGGTCAAGGCGGTCGTAGTGGCTGGCGCCGCCGCAGCGGGCCTGGAGGGCATCGAGGCGCGCCCCCAGGGGCTGCCCGCCCTCCACCAGGGCCTCGAGCAGCAGCAGCGCCGCGAAGGTGGCATCCCGCTCGGGCAGATGCTGGCCGAAACCCACGCCGCCCGACTCTTCACCACCCACCAGCACCCCACCGCTGAGCATCTCGCTGGCGATGTACTTGAAGCCCACGGGCTTCTCCAGCACCTCGCGGCCCAGGTCCTCGGCGACCAGCCGCATCAGGTCGGAACCGCTCACGGTCTTGATCACCCGACCGGGGAGCTGCCGGGCCCGTGCCAGGTGGTCGATGTAGAGCGGCATCAGCAGCTGGGTGCTGCAGAAGCGGCCCCGTTCGTCGATGGCGGCGATGCGGTCGCCATCGCCATCGAACACGATGCCCACCGCCGGCCGGCCCGCCGCCGTCGAGGCCTGCACCTCGGCGATCAGCTGCTCCAGATAGGGCGCCAGCGGTTCCGGAGGATGGCCACCGAACAGGGGATCCCGCTGCGAGCGGATCTCGCGCACACCGTCACCGAGCAGGGCCGGCAGGCCCCCCGCCGCCGAGCCATGCATCGGATCGACGATCACGGCCAGCCCCAGCTGCTGCAGGCCGCGCCGCAGGGCCTGGGTGTCGATGCGGCTGCACAGGCCGTCGAGATACTCACCCATGCCGTCGAAACAGGCGGTGTCGCCGGCCTGGGGAACACTGACCCCACCGGCCTGCAGCCGCCGCTCCACCCTTGCGGTGAAGTCTCCTTCGACCGACCCGCCGAAGTGTCCCTTGATCTTGAGTCCCAGCCATTCGGGCGGATTGTGGCTGGCCGTGATCACCAGGGCCCCCAGGGCCCGGCGGTGCACCACGGCCCAGCTGCAGGCCGGCGTCGGCACCGGGTCAGGCGCCAGCAGCGGCTCCAGACCCACCCCCCGCACGGCGGCGGCGATGGCGGCCGCCAACTCGGGGGCCAGAAAGCGGCGGTCGCTGCCGATCACCACCGTGCGGCTGTCGAGGCCAGCGGGGGCCGAATGGGCCAGCTCGGCGGCGGCGGCGGCGGCCACGGGCAGCAGCCGCTCCAGGGTGATGTCAACCCCCAGCACCCCTCTCCAGCCATCGGTGCCGAAGGCGATCGGGGCCGGCTGCAGGGGCAGGGGAGCGGAACCCATCAGCGTGGCGAAAGCTCATAGCAGTGTCCCGGATCAGGATCCACGAACCGGGTGGGGGGGTGCCGGCGGGCCAGCTGCGCCTCCAGGTCGGCGGGGGCCGCCTCGGCGCGCAGCAGACGGTTCAGCAGCCCGTCGAAGCGCACACCACCCCCGGCACTGCTGGCCAGCAGCCAGGCCGGCGTGAAGCGCTCGAGCAGCTCGGGCACCACCGCCCGACCCCGCACGAACGGGGCACCCACGGGCAGGGCCAGGTCGACCACGGGGGTGATCACGGCCGTGACCGGCCGGGCCGGCAACGCTCGATCCAGGAACCCGTGGGGCTCCACGTAGAGGCTGGCGCCGGCGTCGGTCAACTCCTCAAGCAGGTAGCCGTTCTCGATCTGGGGCACGGCGGCCCCGGCCGTGGCCCGCAGCTGCAGGTTCCCGTGCTGCCGCAGCTCCCCGGGCCGCAGCACCGTGGTGTCGGTGAACCCGATCCGTCGCGCCACCACCACGGCGCCCGCCGAGCCCAGCACGGGCAGGGTCTTGGGCAGCAGGGCCAGGGTCTCGGGGTGGGCGTGGTCCGCCAGCCCCTGGGTCAGCAGCAGCAGATCCAGATCGGTGGGCACGGGCCAGTCGTGCGGCTGATGGCCCTCGATCAACCAGGCGGCACCACCGAAATTCAGGGGTCCCACCAGCCAGGGATCCAGCAGCACCCGCAGACCCGCGATCTCGAGCAGCCAGCCGTTGCCGCCGAAGTAGGTGGCCTTCACCGTTCCACAACCCGCGTTCGGCCCCCTTCTAGCCTGCGGCAATGGGGGATGACGGACTTCTCACCGACCGGCAGCTGCGCAGCTGGCTGCGCTGCCGCCGCCGGGCCTGGCTCGACCGCCACGGGGATCCCGCCGACCGCCGCTGGAACACCCACCGCGAGCTGCAGCTGCTCGAACGGGAACGGCGGCTGGCCCCCTGGCTGCCAGCGAACCGGGCCGGCAATCCGCGGCCAGCCGGCGAACAGCTGGCCGCCGGCCCCGAGGCGGTGCCACAGCTGCTGCTGCGCCGGGGCCCCTGGCGTGGCCGCCCCACCCTGCTGCTGCGGCGCCCCGGCGCCAGCCGCCTGGGGGCCTTCGGCTATGTGCCGGTGCTGCTGCAGCCGGGCCGCCACGGCACCCGCGAGCACCGCCTCACCCTCGCCTTCTGGGGACGGCTGCTGGAACCGGTGCTGGGCCGCAGCCCCGGCGAGGGGTTGCTGCTCGATGACCGCGGCGGTCGCGAGCGGGTGCGACTCGACGGCAGCCTGCAGCCCCAGCTCGACCAGGCCCTGGAGCGGCTGGGGCGGGAGCGGGATCAGGGCGAACCGCCGGAGCTGACGAGCGACCGGCGCAAGTGCGTGCTCTGTTGCTGGCGCCGCAGCTGCGACCGGGTCGCCGAAGCCGAAGGCCACCTGAGCCAGGTGAGCGGCATCGGCGGCAAACGGCGGGAACAGCTGCAGTCCCTTGGCATCGTGGACCGGGCCGCCCTGGCCGCCACCGATGGCCCCTGGCTGATGGACCGCCTGGAGCGGCAGGGGGAACGGCGGCCCGAGCTGGCCCTGGAACTGATCGCCCAGGCCCGCTGCCAGGAGCAGG
>CAMASU010000085.1 GCA_945861105.1 Synechococcus sp. UW140 | reverse complement strand
GCTGGCAAGCGGCGCCCCTGGGTTGCAGCTGCTGCACCTCGGACGCACCAGCGAGCCCCCCCTCGACCTCTGCCAGGACCATCACCTGGAGGATCTGCGCCTGCAGTTGCAGCAGGCACCGCCCCTGCGACTGGTGATCAACACCGCCGGCTGGCTCCATGACGACGGGCTCGGGCCCGAGAAGCGTCTCCAGGCCGTGCAGCGGCCGGGCCTGGAGAAGTCCTTCGCGATCAACGCCTTCGGTCCGATCCTGCTGGCCCGGGCCGTGGAGGAGGCCCTGGGCCATGGGCAGCCTGCCTGGTTCGCCAGCCTCTCGGCACGGGTGGGCAGCATCGAAGACAACCGCCTCGGCGGCTGGTACGCCTACCGGGCGGCCAAGGCAGCCCAGAACCAGCTGCTGCACACCCTGGCGTTGGAGTGGCGGCGGCGGCGGCCGGCCGTGACCGTGACCCTGCTGCACCCCGGCACCACAGCCACCCCGCTCTCGCAGCCCTTCCGGGGCGGAGTGGCCCCCGAGAAGCTGTTCAGCCCGGATCGGGCGGCCCGTCAACTGCTGGAGGTGCTCTCAGTCCAGTCCGTCGAACGCAGCGGAGCCTTCCTGGCCTGGGACGGCAGCCCCATCCCCTGGTGATTCCTCAGGAAGGGCGTGCGCACGCAGGTGATCCAGGTTGACCACCTCCAGCGCAGTGGCCGCACAGGCCGCCAGCCGGACCCCCGGGGCCACCCCATCCCAGTAGGCCTGCTGCCAGCGCAGGGCACAGACACACCAGGCGTCGCCGGGACGGAGCCCGGGGAAGCCGAATTCGGGTCGAGGGGTGCTGAGGTCGTTCCCCTGGGCGCGGCTGTAGCTGAGAAACGTCTCTGTCATGACGGCACAGACCGTGTGGCGGCCGTGGTCGGCGTCATGGTGCCGGCAATGGCCGTCCCGCATCCAGCCGGTCATGGGGCTGCAGCTGCAGAGCTCCAGGGCCGTGCCGAGCACATTGAGCTCCGTCGCAGGGTTCAGCGGCACTGCTGCGTCAGGCATCGGGGACGCTCCGGAACGCCCTCAGTGTGCAGCAGAGGCGACCAAAGGCGGTCCCGGACTTGACGGAATCGGGGGGGGGCACGCTATGGGTCATCAGGCGATGGCTGGCCCATCCCCCTGTTGTCCACCACTGCCCCGACCGCGACGATCCGATGAGCTGGGATTTCACCGAAGATGCGGCCTTCCTGGCTCTGGTGCAGGCCTTCCAGGAAAGTGGCGAGACCTCCGTCCTTGAGTTTCTGGCCAACGGCGAAGGTGCCGACCATTTCCGCGAACTGACGCAGAACGCCGCCGGCGAGGGCGTCGACCTGTCGGATTCCGATGACCTGGATGCGTTCCAGGAGGAGGTGATTGAAGCTCTGGAGGAGGTCGGCACCCAGGCGTGATCAGCTTCAGCCGTAGAAGAAGGCAACCTCCTTCGGCTTGAGACCCTCCCAACCCGCGGCCTTGAGGCGGGCGTCGAGGGTCGCCTGGTCCAGGTGCTTGCTGCCGGTGCGCACAATCCGGTTCCGCATCGACTTGGTGACGCCACTGCGGGTGCGGGCCGCCTCAAGGGCCATCACCTCCTGGTAGAGGCCGAGCATGGCAGCGGGCAGCGGGGAGCCGTCGAGGTCAACACCGGCGGCGATGGCGGCGTCAACGCCGTCGGGACCTTGAATGGCCATGGGAGACAGAAACAGGCCGCGCCAGCCTGCCATCCCGGCCGCCAGGGGGCTCAGGCGCTGAAGTAGCGCGCGCGGCTGTGCAGGGCCACCAGGGCCGTGGTGCTCTGCTCCGGCTCAAGCTGGTCACTGTCGTCCATGCGCAGGCCGATCCTGTCGGCCTGCAGCCAGTCGAGCTGCGGCCGGGAGTCGGCCACGTTCGGGCAGGCGGGGTAGCCGAACGAATAGCGGCTGCCGCGATAGCGCTGGGCCAGCACGTCCCGCAGGGCGGAGGGCTCCTCGTCGGCGAACCCCAGCTCCCGGCGAATGCGGGCATGGGTCCATTCCGCCAGGGCCTCGGCCATCTGCACCCCTAACCCGTGGAAGTACAGGTAATCGCTGTAGCGATCAGCGGCAAACAATTCCTGGGCCACTGCGCTGGCGCGGGCCCCCATGGTCACGGCCTGCATGGGCAGCACATCCGTGGGAGCGCCGTCCTGGAGATCACGGTAGAAATCGGCGATGCAATACCGGTTTCCACCCCGCTGGCGGGGCAGGTCAAACCGTCCGAGCTGCCGGCTGCGATCCTGCGGATCAAAGACCACCACGGCATTGCCGTCACGACCACAGGGGAAATAGCCGTAGGCCACACGGGGGTTCAGCAGACCTTCCTGCCGCACCTTATCCATCCACTCCTGAAGGACGGGTTCGGCCCGGCGACGCAGATCAGCCTCGTAGTCCTCACGGCTCTGATCCTGGGGCTTGCGCATCTGCCACTGGCCTGCAAAGAGGGCCTGGCGGTCGAGGTAAGCGAACACCTCCTCAAGGGGGATGTCGGCCCCATCGAGCAGCTTCGGCCCCCAGAAGGGAGGCTCCAGGGCCGGTTCCTCGGGCACCACCTGCGACCGTTCGTTGCTGACGGGGGGCAGGGGCTGGCTGCCGTTGCCCGTGTCGGGGTCCGCCGGCGCTGCGGTGTCCGGGCCCTCTGGGCCGGTGGAGGGGTCGAGGCCAAGTCCCTCGGGCACCGCCGCGAGAAAGCCCCGGCGGTCGTCCCATTGCCCCTGGCGGCGAGCCTCCACGAAAGCGTCCATGAACCGCAGGTCGGTGAAGGCATCGCGGCCATAGATGACCTGACCCTCGTAGACCCGGCGGCAGTCATGGTTGACAAAACGGGGCGTCAGGGCAGCACCGCCAAGAATCACAGGAACATTGATACCGGCGGCATTAAAAGCCGCGAGGTTGTCCTTCATGAAGGCCGTTGACTTCACCAGCAGACCACTCATGGCGATGCAATCAGCCTGGTGAGTCTGCTGGGCTTCAATGATCGCCTCAACACTCTGCTTGATGCCAAGATTGATCACTTCGTAGCCGTTATTGGTGAGAATAATATCCACCAGATTCTTGCCGATATCGTGCACATCGCCCTTGACGGTGGCGATCAGAAACCGCGCCTTCGCTGAATTTTGACCCTCCGTCTTTTCCATGTGAGGTTCAAGGAACGCCACCGCCGACTTCATGGTTTCGGCGCTCTGAAGCACGAATGGAAGCTGCATCTGCCCTGACCCGAACAGCTCGCCCACCACCTTCATGCCGTCAAGCAGAAATGTGTTGACGATCTCCAGGGGCTTGTAGCGCTCCAATCCCTCCTGCAGAGCAGCCTCAAGACCCATGCGCTCGCCATCGATGATGTGCTGCTTAAGCCGTTCCTCCACTGGCAGATCAGCCAGGGAAGGGCCGGCACTGCGGGCATCCCTGCTGCTCACACCTTCGAACAGTTCGGTCAGGCGTGTCAGGGGGTCGTAGGTGCAGACGCCGTTGTCGAACCGTCGTCGATCAGCGATCAGATCCCGGCAGACCTGCTGCTCCTCTTCACCGATGCGAGCCAGCGGAAGAATCTTGGCAGGACTGACAATCGCTGCATCCATCCCCGCTTCGCAGCAGTCATGCAAAAAGACTGAATTGAGCACAATCCGAGCAGCTGGGGACAGGCCGAAGCTGATGTTGCTGACACCCAGCACCACATGCACACCCGGCAGCTCGGTGCGGATGCGTCGGATCGCGTCAACGGTCTCGCAACCGTTGCGGCGGTCTTCCTCGATGCCCGTGGAGATGGGCAGGGCCAGCGGGTCGTAGAAGATTTCGTGGGCAGGAATGCCGAAGCGCAGGGCATCGTCGTAGGCCCGGCGGGCAATCGCCAGCTTGCGGTCGGCCGTGCGGGCCATGCCTTCTTCGTCGATGGTTCCCACGACGACGCCGGCGCCATAGTGGCGAGCAAGCTCGAGCACGCGGAAGAACCGCTCATCCCCATCTTCGTAGTTGGTGGAGTTGAGCAGGCACTTGCCGCCGGCGACCTTAAGGCCGGCCTCCATCTTCTGCCACTCAGTCGAGTCCAGCATCAATGGAAGGTTGACATTGGTCACCAGACGGCTCACCAGCTCGCGCATGTCGCGCTCACCATCGCGACCGACATAGTCAACGTTCACATCAAGAATGTGAGCATTCTCCTTGACTTGGCTGCGGGCCACCGCCACCAGGCCATCCCAGTCCTCTTCGTTGAGCAGCTCTCGCACCTTGCGGGAGCCACTGGCGTTCAACCTCTCGCCGATGATCAGGAAGGAATTGTCCTGGTGGTAAGTGGTGGTGCCATAAATGGAAGCCGCCGACGGTTCTGCGTTCAACAGCGGACGCGCCAGACGCTGGTCGGGGGTGCGCACGGGCCGGGGGGCCGGATGCATGGTGCGGGCCAGTTCGACAAGGGCGCCGATGTGGGCCGGCGTGGTGCCACAGCAACCACCGATGACCTGGACACCAAGGTCTTCGATGAAATGATGCAACGCCATCTTCATTTCTGTGGGCGTCAGCCGATAGTGGGCCACGCCACCGACATTCTCGGGAAGACCGGCATTGGGGATGCAGCTCACCACGAAGGGTGCATGCTCCGAGAGATGTCGGATGTGCTCCTTCATCTGCTCGGGTCCGGTGGCGCAGTTAAGGCCGAGAACATCGATGGGAAACGGCTCGAGAATCGAGACCACCGCAGCGATGTCGGAACCCACAAGCATGGTTCCTGTGGTTTCCATCGTCACCGAAACCATCAGCGGCCGACGCTCGCCGGTTTCAGAAAAGGCCCTTTCAAGTCCGCTCAGGGCAGCCTTGATCTGAAGCACATCCTGGCAGGTTTCAACAATGAAGAGGTCGACATTGCCCGCCAGCAGGCCCCGCGCCTGTTCGGCGAAGGACTCGGCCATGGTGTCGAAATCCACATGCCCCAGGGTGGGCAGCTTGGTGGTGGGCCCCATGGACCCGGCCACAAAGCGCGGATGCTCTGGGGTGCTGAAGCGGTCAGCCTCCTCCCGCGCCAGTTCCGCCGCCCGGCGGTTGATCTCGAAGGCCCGGTCCTGGATGTCGTACTCCGACAGCACCAGGGAGGTGGCGCCGAAGGTGTCGGTTTCGATCACGTCGCAGCCGACCTCAAGGAACTGACGATGCACGGCCTGAACCACGTCGGGACGGGTCAGCACCAGGTTCTCGTTGCAGCCCTCCAGGGCCGGCCCGCCGAAGTCCTCGGCGGTGAGGTTCATCTGCTGCAGTGAGGTGCCCGTGGCGCCGTCAAAGACCAGCACCGGTCGCTCGGGGGCATGCAGGCGGTCAAGAAAGCCGGTCATCCGTCGAGCCTCACGCGGGTCACCCAGTGGGAGAAGTTAGGGTCACGGCCCTCGGTGATGCGAGTGATGGCCTCCCGCAGGGCCTCCATCACCGGCCGGGCCGCCGGCAGGTCGGTGGTCTCGACCCGTCTCACCGGTGTGATCTTGGCGGCGGTGCCCGTCAGGAACACCTCCTCGGCAACGAACAGTTCGGTTTTGTCCACCGGTCGCTCCACCACAGTCAGCCCCATGGAACGGGCCAGCTCGATCACGCTGGCACGGGTGATGCCTTCAAGGATGTCCTGGTCCACACCAGGCGTGTACAGCACCCCGTCGCGCACAATGAAGAGATTCATGCCGCTGGCCTCGCTGATCTTGCCCTGACTGTTCAGCATCAGGGCCTCATCAAAGCCGCTGCGGACCGCTTCGGTCTTCGCCAGCGAACTGGTGATGTAGGCCCCACTCACCTTGCCCCGCAGGGGCAAAGAACGGTCCTCCTGGCGGGTCCAGCTGCTGATCCGACAACTCACCCCGTCAGGGGAGAGATAGTCTCCCAGCTCGATGCCATAGACCAGGAAATCGGTCTGAATGTTGTGCAGCCGCGGCGCGATGCCGAGATCGGAGGTGTAAACGAACGGACGCAGGTAACTGGGGCTGGTGGGTCGATTGGCCCGCAGCATGGCGGTGACCGCCGCCATGACCGTCTCTTCGCTCAGTTCAATCAGCAGCAGGCGGGCGCTCTGGCTCAACCGGCGCGCATGGCGGTCGGCGCGAAACAACAGCAGCTCTTCGGGATCGTCGGGGTTGGGCAGCACCCGCATGCCACCGAAGGCGCCGGTGCCGTAGTGCAGCGCATGGGTGGCCACCGACAGTGTGGCCTCGGCGAACGGGACGCAGCGCCCACCGAACCAGGCGTAGGGGAGGAAGGTGGTCATGGAAACGGGGGCGGCCAGGCTGGGGCAGATCTTCTCATTCCCGCGGCGTTCTGCGGGACCATGGGGCCATGCACCGACTGGTCACACTGCCGGGGGACCCGGCGGACGGGGGGGGGGAGCTGGTCGAGCAGCCCCCTGCGCCGCTGCTGTTGCTGAGCAGCGCCGAAACCGACCTGGGTCTGCTGGCCGAGCGGTTGCAACAGCCCAGCTGGCAGAACCTGGAGCTGCGGGCCCTCAACCTGGCCGCCCTCCAGCATCCAGCGGCAGTCGACCACTACCTGCGCACGACGGTGGCCGGTGCCCGGCTGGTGGTGGTGCGGCTGCTGGGGGGCCGTGGTCACTGGAGTTATGGGCTGGAGCGACTGCGTGACTGGGCCGGCGGTCGCCCCCAGCGGCAGTTGCTGGTGCTGTCGGGCACCGCTGATGGCGAGGAGGACCTGATCAGCCTGGGCACCGTGGCGCCCGAACTCGCCCGGGCCCTTGGCCTGGCCCTGCGGGAAGGCGGCCCCGACAACATGGATCGGGTGCTGCACTGCTGCCAGGTGCTGCTGGCCGGGGGCCAGCCAACGGCGCCCACCGTGACACCCCTGCCAGACCCCATGCCCTGGGACTGGCGCCTGGAGGAGGGCCCACGGGTGGGCCTGCTGGCCTATCGGGCCCTCTGGAGCGCCGGCGACACAGCCCTGCTGACGGAGGCGACCACCGCTCTGCGGCAGCGTGGCCTCTGCCCGCGGGTGCTGCTGGTGAGTGGGCTGCGGGAGGCGGCCGTGCAGGAGGGGGTGTTGCGGCTGCTGCAGCGGGAGGGGGTGGGGCTGGTGTTGTGCGCCACGGGCTTCGCCTCGGTGCGGGCCGATGAGGCCGCCGCCGGTGCCCCCCTCTGGCGGGCCCTGGGGGTACCCGTGCTGCAGCTGCTCAGCAGCGGCCAGGGCCGCGAGCGCTGGCTGGGCAGCAGCGTGGGGCTGGGGCCCCTCGACCTGAGCCTGCAGGTGGCCCTGCCCGAGCTTGACGGTCGCATCACCACCCGGATCGTCGCCTTTCGGGAGCTGGACCGGGCCGAAGACCGGCTCGGCTGTGCCCTGACCCGCCATCGCGCCGACCCCGAAGCCCTCGCCTGGGTGGCGGAACTGGCCGACCGCTGGCTGCGCCTGCGGGCCACCACAGCGGCCCAGCGGCGGGTGGCCCTGGTGCTGGCCAATTACCCGACCCGCAATGCCCGCCTTGCCAACGGCGTCGGGCTCGACACCCCGGCCTCGGTGTCCCTCACCCTCGCCGAACTGCAGCGCAGCGGCCATGACCTGGGCGGTCCGTCGGTGACGGTGCCGAAAGACGGCGACGGGCTTGTGCAGGCGCTGCTCGCCGGACGGACTCCGGATCCCGA
>CAMASU010000084.1 GCA_945861105.1 Synechococcus sp. UW140 | reverse complement strand
TGGCCCAACACCCCGCGCAACTGCAGAAACGGCAGCAGCTGGCGTTTGCGCGGCAGCGGCCGCCGCTGGTCCTGGGGATGGGTTTCGGGCAGCAGCAGCAGCACCGCCAGCAGGTTGACCACGGCGATCGCCACCGCCACCCACACCGGCAGCGTCACCCCCCAGCGGCTGAGCACCCCGGCCAGGGCGGGCCCGAGGATGAAGCCGATGCCGAAGGCGACCCCGATCAGTCCGAAGGCCCGCGCCCGTTTCTCCGGTGGGCTGATGTCGGCCAGCACCGCTCCGGCGGTGGCGGCGAAGCCCCCGCTGAAGCCATCAATCAGTCGGCCGGCGAACAGCAGCGGCAGCGGCCAGGGGCTGCCGGCCGGCCAGGGCACCGCCAGGGTCCCACCGAACAGCCCCAGCCCCACCACCGTGCCGGCGACGCAGATCGCCAGCACCGGCCGCCGGCCATGGCGGTCGCTGAGGGCGCCGATGAGCGGATTGGCCACGAACTGGGCCAGGGCGTAGCTGCCCGCCAGCAGGCCCAGCACGGCGCCGCTGTCGGTGAAGCCCGCCAGCAGAAAGGGCAGCAGCGGAAAGACCAGGCTTTCGCCGATCCGGTCGTTGAGCAGCGTCAGAAACACCGCCAGCAGGGTGGGGGGACGTCGCATGGCGGCGGGTGGGGCCCCTGAACCTATCCCTCACCGCCCGTCCCGTCGGGCCGTGGCATGCTCGCGGTGGATCTGGGGTCTGCCATGGCCGATGTCCAGCTGAGCCACCTGGATGCCGCCGGCCGGGTGCGGATGGTGGAGGTGGGCGACCGGCCTGCGACGGCCCGCGAGGCGGTGGCCGAAGGCTGGTTGCGGCTGCCGCCGGCCCTGCTGCAGCAGCTGCTGGCCGGTGCCCTGCCCAAGGGGGATGTGCTGGCGGTGGCGCGGGTGGCGGCGATCCAGGGGGCGAAACGCACCGCCGAGCTCATCCCCCTCTGCCATCCCCTGCCCCTGACCGGTGTCGATGTGGCGATCGAACCGGCGGCGCCGGAGCCCGGCGCCACGGCCCTGCGGGTGACCGTGAGTGCCCGCACCACCGCCGCCACCGGCGTCGAGATGGAAGCGCTCACAGCGGTGCAGGTGGCACTGCTCACCCTGTACGACATGCTCAAGGCCGTCGAGCCGGGCCTGACCCTGGGGCCGGTGCGGCTGCTGCGCAAGACCGGCGGCCGCCATGGTGCCTGGGCGGCCACCGCCCCGTCGCCGGAACCTTTCCCGGCCGAAGGGCTGCCCCTGGCCGAGGCGCGGCGGCAGCTGCTGCAGAGCCTGGCGCCACCCGTCACCGACGAGCACGTTCCCCTGGCGATGGCCGCCGGCCGTGTCACCGCTGCCGCCGTGCTGGCGCCGGAGGCGGTGCCGGGCTTTGCGGCGGCGATTCTCGATGGCTATGCCGTCGCCGATCGCGAGCCACCGACCGCCGGTGATCGCTGGACCCTGGTGGGTCGTGCCGCCCCGGGGGCTCCGCACCCCACGGCCCTGGGGCCCGGCGAGGCGGTGCGCATCCTCACCGGGGCACCGCTGCCGGCCGGTGCCTGGCGGGTGCTGGCCCAGGAGCGGGTCAGCAGCGGCGATGGCCATGTGGAGCTGCGCGAAGCCATGGGGGCCGACCGCTGGGTGCGGGCCGCCGATGAAGAGGTGGCGGCCGGTGCCGAACTGATGGCGGCGGGGGTGCGGCTGGGGCCGGCGCGGCTGGCGCGGCTGGCGGCCTGCGGCATTGGTGCCCTGACGGTGCGGCCGCGGCTGCGGCTGGGGCTGCTGGTGACCGGTGATGAACTGGTGGCCGCCGGTCAGCCCCGGGCCGCAGGCCAGATCTGGGAAAGCAACGGCACCCTGCTCGAGCAGCTGCTGCTGGCCCTGGGCCAGCCGCTGGCTGAACGGCGGCTGGTGGCCGATGACCCGGCGGCCCTGCGCCAGGCCCTGATGGACCTGGCCGCCCGCTGTGATGTGGTGGTGAGCACCGGTGGGGTGTCGGCCGGCGACAGTGACTGGATCCGGCCGCTGCTGGCCGAGCTGGGAACCATTGCGTTCTGGAAGTTGCACCTGCGGCCCGGCCGACCCTTTGCCTTCGGGCAGTTGCGGGGGCCGGCCGGGGTCGAACGGCCGTTCTTCGGGTTGCCGGGCAATCCGGTGGCGGCGGCGATCACGGCGGTGCAGCTGCTGCTGCCGGCCCTGGATCACCTCGAAGGCACCGCGCCACGGGAGTGGCCGCGGCTGCAGCTGCCCCTGGCGGCACCGCTGCGGCGGCGGCCCGGCCGGCCTGAACTGGCGCGGGCGGTGCTGGAGTGCGATGGCGACGGCCGACCGACGGCCCGGCTGACCGGTGCCCAGGCCTCGTCGCGGTTGGGCTCGCTCGAAGACGCCGACCTGCTGCTTGAGCTGCCGGCCGATGCGGCCGAACTGCCGGCAGGCGCACGGCTGTGGGCTCAGCTGCTGCGGCCGGCCCTGTTCTGAGGGCGGGCCGTGCTGCCGATCGAGCCGCTGCTGCCCGAGCTGCTCACCAGCCTGCGGCGGCATGGGCGGCTGGTGCTGCAGGCGCCGCCCGGGGCGGGCAAGACCACCCGCGTGCCCCTGGCCCTGGCGGCCGAACCCCCCTGGAACTCCGGCACCGTGCTGGTGCTGGAGCCGCGGCGGCTGGCGGCGAAGCTGGCGGCCCGCCAGATGGCCCGCAGCCTTGGCGAGGCGGTGGGCGAAACCGTGGGCTATCGCGTGCGGCTCGACAGCTGCGTCGGCCCGCGCACGCGGGTGGAGCTGCTCACCGATGGCCTGTTTCTGCGGCGGCTGCAGGACGATCCGGCCCTGACGGGCGTGGCGGCGGTGGTGTTCGATGAGGTGCATGAACGGGGGGTGGGCAGCGACCTGGCCCTGGCGCTCACCTGGCAGGCCCGTCAGCTGCTGGTGCCCGACCTGGCGCTGGTGCTGATGTCGGCCACCCTCGATGCGGCACCGCTGGCGCGGTTGCTGGATGACGCGCCGGTGCTGAGCAGCGATGGCCGCGCCCATCCGGTGCGCACCCATTACGCCGACCGGCCCGCCCCCGACCGGCCGACGGTGGCGGCCATCGCCGACCAGGTGCGGCCGGCCCTGCGGCGGGTGCTGGCCGAGGAAGACGGCAGTGTGCTGGTGTTTCTGCCGGGCCAGGCCGAGATCCGCCGGCTGGCGGAGCAGCTCGACGACCTGCCCGCCGATGTTGACCTGCTGCCCCTCTACGGCGACCTCGATGGGGCCGGCCAGGAGGCGGCTGTGGCCCCGCCGGCGCCGGGTCGTCGCAAGCTGGTGCTGGCCACGGCCCTGGCCGAAAGCAGTCTCACCCTGGATGGCATCCGGGTGGTGGTCGATGCCGGCTGGAGCCGGGTGGCGCGGTTTGATCCGGTGAGTGGCCTCGGGCGGCTCGACACCGAAAAGGCCTCCCAGGCCCAGGCCGACCAGCGCCGCGGCCGGGCGGGTCGCCAGGGGCCGGGGGTGTGCCATCGCCTCTGGACGCCCCTCGACCAGCAGCGCCGGCCGGCCCAGCCGACACCCGAGATGCTGAGCACCGATCCGGCGCCGCTGGCCCTGGAGCTGGCCCTCTGGGGCGCCGGCGATGGGGAGGGGCTGGCGTTTCTGGATCCGCCGCCGGCGGCGGGGCTGGCCCAGGCGCGGGTGTTGCTGCAGGCCCTGGGGGCCCTCGCTGGCGACGGCCGACCCACGGATCGCGGGCGGCAGCTGGCGGCGCTGGGGTTGCATCCGCGGCTGGGGGCGATGGTGCTGGCGGCCGCTGAGCTGCCGCCACCGCCGCCCGAGCTGGGTCTCCCCCCCTGGGGGGTCGCCGAACGCACGGCCCTGGCCTGTGGGCTGGCGGCACTGCTCAGTGAACGGGACCTGCTGCGGGGTCAGGGAGTCGGTGCTGATGTGACCCTGCGGCTGGAGCGGCTGCCGGGCCTGGTGCGGCAGCTGACGCAACAGCTGCGGCGCCAGCGGCGGCTGCCGGCGGCGGTGCCGCTGCTGCCCGACGGGTGGCCCGCCTGGACCGGGGTGCTGCTGGCCCTGGCCTATCCCGACCGGCTGGCCCTGCCGCGGGATGGCGAACGGCCGGGGGTGATGCTGCTGGCCAATGGCCGCGGTGCCGCCCTTGATCCCGAGGATCCGCTGGTGGCCGCCGAAGCGCTGGCGGTGGCCCACCTCGATGGTGACCGGCGCCAGGCCCGCATCCGCCTGGCGGCACCATTGCCGCGGGCGGCCCTGGCCTGGCTGCAACCGCAGCAGCTGCAGCAGTGCGACACGTTGGTGTGGGACGACAGCCGCGGTCAGCTGCTGGCCCGGCGCCAGCGGCGCCTGGGGGCGCTGCTGCTGGAAGATCTGCCCCTGGCCCGGCCGGCGCCGGCCCTGCTGCGCGAGGGTCTGCTGGCCCAGTTGCGCCGCGGCGGCCTCGGGCAGCTGGGCTGGACGGTGGAGCAACGTCAGCTGCGGGGCCGGCTGGCGTTTCTGAACGGCCTCGACCCCGATGGCTGGCCGGCGGTGGATGACGCCACCCTGCTGGCGCAGCTGGACGCCTGGCTGGGGCCCCGGCTGGAGGGCCAGGCGAGCCTGGCTGATCTGCAGCGGCTTGACCTGGCGGCGGCCCTGCTCGACCGGCTCGACTGGCGCCAGCGCAGCCAGCTCGACCAGCTGGCCCCCGTGCGCTGGCCCCTGCCCGGCGGCCGCGGCGGCCGCATCGATTACACAGGCGACGAACCGGTGCTCAGCAGCCGGCTGCAGGACTTCTTCGGGTTGACCGAGGGCCCGCGGCTGGCCGACGGCCGCCATGCCCTGCTGCTGCACCTGCTGTCACCGGCGGGGCGGCCGGCGGCCGTGACCCGTGACCTGGCCAGCTTCTGGCGCCAGGGGTATCCGCTGGTGCGCAAGGACCTGCGCGGCCGTTACCCCAAGCACCGCTGGCCGGAGGATCCGCTGGCCAGCTGACGGATGGCGGCTGACTCTGACCGGTTCTGCGCCAGATTCGCCGCCGGGATCTGACAGGGCCGGTGGCGGCGGTACACGACTCGGCATGCCCGTTGCCGAGGCCATCCGTTCCATGCAGGTGCTGTTGCTTTACCCCCGGTTCCCGCCCACCTTCTGGAGTTTTGACACGGCCCTCGAGCTGATCGGCCGGCGGGTGCTGCTGCCGCCCCTGGGGTTGATCACCGTGGCGGCGTTGTTGCCGTCGCACTGGCAGCTGCGGCTGATCGACACCAACATCCGTGAGCCTGGCCCCGACGACTGGGCCTGGGCAGATCTGGTCATCGCTTCGGCGATGCTCGTGCAGAAGTCACACCTGGCTGAACTGATCAGCACTGCCGGGGACCATTGTGTACCGGTCGCGGTGGGGGGGCCGTTCCCGACGTCGACACCCGAGGCCCCTGAACTGGCTGGTGCCGACTTCCTGATTCTTGATGAGGGGGAACTCACCATCCCGCGATTTCTGGCGGCCCTTCAGCGGGGTGAGCGGTGCGGCTGTTTTCGGTCTGATGGCGTGCGCCCTGATCTGACCTCGTCACCGGTTCCACGGTTTGATCTGCTCGATCACGACGCCTACGCAATGCTGTCGGTGCAGTTTTCGCGCGGCTGTCCGTTCCAGTGCGAGTTCTGCGACATCATTGTGCTCTACGGCCGCACACCGCGCACGAAGACACCGGCCCAGCTGCTGGCCGAACTCAACGTCCTCTGGCGCCTCGGCTGGCGTCGGGATCTGTTCCTCGTCGATGACAACTTCATCGGCAACAAACGCAACGTGCGTCGGCTGCTTCCCGAGCTGCTGGCCTGGCAGCAGCGCCATGGGTTTCCGTTCCGCTTCGTGACCGAGGCTTCGGTCGACCTGGCCGCCGACCCCGAGCTGATGGACCTGATGGCTGCCTGTGGCTTCCGGCGGGTGTTCCTCGGCATCGAGACGCCGGACCAGGCCAGCCTCACCGCCGCCGCCAAACATCAGAACACCCGCACCTCCCTGGCTGATGCTGTGGCCACCATCACCGACCACGGCCTTGAGGTGATGGCCGGCTTCATCCTGGGTTTTGACCATGAGGAACCCGGAGCTGGCGACCGCATCGTGACTTTCGTCGAGCAGACCGGCATCCCGCTGGCGATGGTGGGCATCCTGCAGGCCCTGCCCAACACCGCCCTCTGGCATCGGCTGCAGCGGGAGGGGCGGCTGCTGGCGGGGGTGGCCGGGGGGGAGGGGTTCGATGAAGGGGTCCAGACCCATATCCTCAACTTCCGCCCCACCCGTTCGATCGAAGCCATCGCCGTTGAATTCCTCGAGGCGTTCCAGCGCCTCTACGACCCATGCACGTTTCTGCAGCGGGCCCACCGCACCTGCCGGCGACTGGCGGCGGCCCGGCGGCCCGGCGGCAGCGGTCGGCTGAGGCCCAGGCTGCTGCCGGGCCTGCTGACCCTGTTCTGGCGGCGCGGACTGCGGGATGACACCCGCAGCCTGTTCTGGCCGGCCCTGCTGGACCTGATGCGGCGACAGCCGGCGGTCGTCGAAGACTTTCTCTGGATGCTGATGGTGCAGGAGCATCTGCAGGCCTACGGGGCCTTGAGCCGTCGCCAGATCACCGCCCAGCTGGCCCTGGCGGCTGCTCCCAGGACCACCGCTGCGGCAGGCTGAGGCTGTGGTGACGGTGCACCGGGGGGAGCGCCATGTCGTTTCTGGTCAGGCTCACGGAGGCGATCTGCAGTCGCGATTCGCTGCTGGTGGTGGGGCTCGACCCCAATCCCGAGCTGCTCGACAGCTGGCGCCGTGACCATCCGCGCCATGGGTCGCTGTTGTCGGCGGCGCGGCAGTGGATCCGCAGCGTCATCCGCGACACCGCCGACCACGTCTGCGCCTACAAGCCCAGCCTGGGCTTCTACCAGGCCCTCGGGCCCATCGGCCTCGATCTGCTGCGGGAGGTGCGCGAGCTGATCCCGCCTGACCTGCCGCTGCTGGTGGATGCCAAGCACGGGGACCTCAACAGTGCATCGGTGCTGGCCCAGTGGTTGTTCCGCGACCTGGGGGCGGATGCGGTGAGTGTCACGCCCTGGGCGGGCCAGGACGTGGCGGCACCGTTTCTGCTCCATGCCGACCGGGGTGTGGTGGTGGTGGTGCACAGCTCGAGTCCGGCGGCGCGGCGGGTGCAGCACCATCCCGACAGCGACCGGCCTCTGTTTCTGCAGCTGGTGCGCGACTGCCAGCGCTGGGCCACCGCCGACCAGCTGCTGCTGGAGGTCGGCACCGATGATCCTGACCTCCTGGGTCGGGTGCGGACCGAGGCGCCGGGACGGTTCCTGCTGTTGCGCAGCCTCTGGTCTGACGCCACACCCCTCGAGCAGCTGCTGGCCGCCGGCCTCGGTCCCGCCGGGGACGACCTGCTGCTGCCGCTGCCCCAGGACCGCCTGGTGGCGCCCGACCTGGCCGCCGCCACCCGTGCCCTGCGGGATCGCATCAACAACGAACGCCAGCGGCTGGCCGACCGGCCCGATCGGGTGCCGACGGACCGCTGCCCGCTGTGGCTGCCGGCGCCGGCACCAGGCGACACCGATGCGTTGATCCTGGCGTTGTTTGACCAGGGTTGTCTGCTGTTCGGCGATTACCTGCAGGCGTCGGGTGAGGTGTTCCCCTATTACCTCGATCTGCGCACGGTGATCTCGAACCCGAGTCTGTTTCA
>CAMASU010000083.1 GCA_945861105.1 Synechococcus sp. UW140 | reverse complement strand
GGATCCAGAGCCGAACAGGGTTCGTCCATCAGGATCACATCTGGCTGGGTGGCGATGGTGCGTGCAATGCAGAGACGCTGTTGCTGACCGCCGGACAGGGAGTAGCCACTCTCCTGGAGTTTGTCCTTGCACTCATCCCAGACGGCAGCCCGTCGCAGGGAACGCTCCACCAGTTCATCCATGTCGCCGGTGTAGCCATTGATGCGTGCCCCGAAGGCGATGTTTTCGTAAATGCTCTTCGGGAAAGGATTGGGACGCTGGAAGACCATCCCGATACGCCGCCGCACTTCAACAGGATCGACAGCCTTGGCGTAAAGATCCTGACCTTCATAAATGATCCGACCCTTGAGGCTGAAGCTAGGGATCAGATCATTCATGCGATTGAAGCAACGGAGCACCGTGCTTTTGCCGCAACCGGAGGGACCGATGAACGCCGTGACCTTACCTCGAGGGACCTCAAGGAAGACGCTTTTGACAGCTTCAAAGGCACCGTAGCTGATGGTGACATCTTCACAGGTGATGGCCACCTGTTCGTCGGGAACATCAGTGATGTGGGTCGAGAAGGTCATGGCTGAAAAGAATGCGCGTACAGATCAATGGACATGGAGGGAGGATGGGGGGCTAGCGCTTGGCGAAGCCTGAGATCCAACGGGCTAGAAGGTTCATGCCGAGGATCATGAACACGAGCACAAACGATGCCGCCCAGGCCAGGGTGATCTGGGCTTCGTAGGGCATGATGGCAAAGTTGAAGACCAGCACCGACATGGTGGCGATGGGCTTGAAGATACCCTCAGGCCAGAAGGGAGAGAACAGGGCGGTGAAGATCAGAGGAGCCGTTTCGCCTGCCGAACGGGCGATGGCCAGCACAATGCCGGTGGCGATCGGGGCCACCGCCGAGGGCAGCACCACCTTCATCGTGGTCACAAACTTGGAAGCACCGACCCCCAGGGATCCCCAGCGCAGTTCCTGGGGAACAAGCTTGAGGCCTTCGTCGGTGGTTTTGATGATGGTGGGAAGCATCAGCACCGCCAAGGCAAGACCACCGGCCACAGCCGAGTAGCTGTTGCCAAAGAGCAGACGGGTGGCCACCACCAGTCCATAGATGAAGACGCCGGCAATGATGGAGGGACCACCCGCTAGGACGTTGGTTCCGAAGCGGATGAAATCTGAAAAGCGGTTTCCGGCTCCGTACTCGGCCAGGTAGATGCCACCACCGATGCCAACAGGAATCGAGAACAGGCAGGAGAGGGCCGTCACGATGATGGTGCCAAGGAAGGCGTTGGCGATACCACCTCCTTCCATGCCCGGAGCCGGAGGAAGCTCAAAGAACATCTGCGGACGGATCACCGAAAAGCCCTTGAACAGCACATAGGCAAGGACGCAGAACAGGGGAATCAGCACGATCACAGCGCACAGGGCGGAGATGACCGTCATCAACTGATTGCCACGATTGCGCAGCAACCCTGGCCGGAAGAAAAGATCCGCCGACGGGGTGGACATGGAGGGGGAATTCAGGGAGGTCATCGTTGGATCAGTACTTGAGGCTGAGACGCTTGACGATCCACTGGGCAAAGATGTTCACCACAAAGGTGATGATCATCAGCACAAGTGCTGCATACATCAAGGCATGCACCTGCAGTCCATCAGCTTCACCAAACTGGTTGGCCAACAAGGCAGAGATGGTATTACCAGGTGCAAACCAGGAGAGATTGAAGTTATTGGAGTTACCGATGATCATGGTGACGGCCATGGTTTCACCAAGGGCACGGCCCAGGGCAAGCATCACCCCACCGATGATTCCTGAGATGGCCGCAGGCAGAATCACTTTGAAGATGGACGTCCAGCGGGTGGCACCAACTCCATAGGCGGCCTGGCGCAGGTCTGGCGGGACCTGGTTGAGGGAGTCGCGGCTGATGGCGGTGATGATCGGCAGGACCATGATCACGAGGATCAGCACCGCCGGCATCACGCCAGGGCCGGTGGGTGTGGTGCTGAAGAAGGGAATCCAGCCGAGCAGCCGATGGATCAACTGCAGCACCGGCCTGAGCACTGGCTCAAGCACGAAGATGGCCCAGAGACCGAGCACCACCGAAGGGATCGCGGCCAGCAGCTCCACCAGGTTGCCGATGATGGCCCGGAACTTGGACGGGATGAAGTTCTCGGTCAGAAAGATGGCCGTTCCGACCCCGAGGGGGATGGCCAGCACCAGGGCCAGGGCTGAGGTGAGCAGGGTGCCGTAGATGGCCGTGAAGGCCCCGAAGTTCTCCGTGCTCGGGTTCCAGGTTGAATTGACCAGGAACCCCAGGCCGAACTTGGCGATGGCCTCGCGGGCATCCAGGGTGACGACCAGGAAGATCGCGAAGAGGATGATGGCCACCAGAGCCGCGAGGGCGGTCACCAGGAAGCGGAAGGATTGATCGACCAGCTTGTCGCTGGGGGGGCGATGCCTCAGGGTGTAAAGCCCTTCGGAGCCAGAGGACGCCATGAATCCCATGCCGTTGTAGTTGCACTCTAGGTGGGGCGGTTTGTGGCGTCATTAACGCCAGCACCGTTTCCCAGTGCAGCGCCTCTCCCCTTCGATGGATCGCGAGCACCAACAAAAAAGGGGGGGCCACAGCCCCCCCCTCAGTCACAGCATGAAGCCGATCAAGGCTGGCAGGCGTTGACCGCCAGCCAGGCCATCACTTGCCGACCTGCTTAACGGCAGCGAGCGCACGGGCCTGAATGCCAGAAGGCAGGGGAACGTAGCCGAGGTTGTCGGCCTGGTCCTGGGCAGGCTTGCTCAGCATGAAGCTGAAGGCCTTCTGCAGATCAGCGGTGTTGTCGCCGTTGCCGGTCTTGTAGGCCAGCACCCAGGTGAGGGTCACGAGGGGGTAGGCGTTCTTGTCGGTGGGGTTGGTGGTCTCACCGGCGTTGTTGGCGTCCAGCTTGATGCCAGACAGACCGGCGGCACCGCTGGCAGCCGTGGGCTTGACGAACTGACCAGCCTTGTTCTGGACAGCTGCAGCCTTGAGGGGACCCTTGACGAAGGCCTGGTTGACGTAACCGATGGATCCCACAGAGTTCTGCAGCACCGAGGCGACGCCGTCATTGCCCTTACCGCCGCTGCCGGTGGGCCACTGGACGCTCTTGCCCGTGCCGACCTTGGACTTGAACTCCGACGACCAGTCGCTCAGGGCGTTGGTGAAAGCGTAGGTGGTGCCGGAACCGTCCGAGCGATAGGCCACGGAGATGGGGCCGGGGGCGCACTTCAGCTCTTTCCAGTCGGTGATGCTGCCCATGAAGATGCCGGCCGCCTGCTTCTGGGTGAGCTTGAGGTCACAACCGGGCTTGTTGTAGGCAATGGCGATGGAGCCGCCCACCATGGGGATCTGGACCACACCCTTGGACACCTTGGCGGCCTCGGCGGGATCGATCGGGTCGTCGGTGGCGCCGAAGTCGACGGTGCCGGCCTGGAACTGACGGATGCCGGCGCCGGAGCCCACGGACTGGTAATTGACACGGGGTCCCTTCTTGGCCGCGAGGTCAGCGAACCACTTCTGATAGATGGGAGCCGGGAAGGTGGCGCCGGCGCCGTTCAGCGTGGTCTGGGCGAGGGCGGGGAGCACCGCGGCAGCGCCCAGGCTGGCGAGGAGGCCGAGGGCAGCGGCTTTGGAGACGGGGGGCATGGGAGCCAGGACAAAATGCTCTCCCCCCTCTTAGGCATCATTTCTTAAGGGGTCTTTATGGCGCCAGCACCGGTGGGTTCCTTCGCGGGCCTCTCTCCCCAGGCCCGGTAAGGTGGGTCCCATTCCTGGGCATCGATGGGGAGGATCGTCGGCATCGATCTGGGCACCACCAACTCGGTGCTGGCCGTGCTCGAGGCCGGTCGACCGGTGGTGGTGGCCAATGCCGAAGGCCAGCGCACGACCCCATCGGTGGTGGGCTTCAGCCGGGAGCAGGAGCTGCTGGTGGGCCAGGCAGCCCGCCGGCAGCTGGTGCTCAACCCACGCAACACCTTCGCCAACCTCAAGCGGCTGATCGGCCGCCTCTGGCAGGACCTGGACGAGGCCAGCCAGGCTGTGCCTTACACCATCCGCGCCAATGACCTCGATCAGGTGCGGGTGGTCTGCCCCGCCACCGAGCGCGAGTACGCCCCCGAAGAACTGGTGGCCTCCCTGCTCCGCAAGCTGGTCGACGACGCCGCCATCTACCTGGGGGAACCCGTGGAAGCGGCGGTGATCACGGTGCCCGCCTACTTCGACGACGCCCAGCGCCAGGCCACCCGGGACGCGGGCCGACTGGCCGGCCTGCGGGTGGATCGCATCCTCAACGAACCCACCGCCGCCGCGCTGGCCTACGGCCTTGACCGCCAGCGATCCCAGCTGGTGCTGGTCTTTGACCTTGGCGGCGGCACCTTCGACGTGTCGATCCTCCGCATCGCCAGTGGCGTCTTCGATGTGAAGGCCACCAGCGGCGACACCCAGCTGGGCGGCAACGACTTCGACCAGCGCATCGTCGACTGGCTCGCCGAGGGCTTCCGCCAGACCCACGGCCTCGACCTGCGCCGGGACCGTCAGGCCCTGCAACGGCTGCTTGAAGCAGCCGAAAAGGCCAAGCAGGAACTCTCCGGCACCCAGCAGACCCTGGTGTCGCTGCCGTTCATCGCCACCGGGCCCGAAGGCCCCCTGCACCTGGAGACCAGCCTCGATCGCAGCACCTTCGAGGGGCTGTGCCCCGACCTGCTCGACCGGCTGCTGCGGCCGGTGCAGGCGGCCCTGCGCGATGCCGGCCTCGCCCCCGAAGACATTGATGAAGTGGTGATGGTGGGCGGCTCAAGCCGCATGCCGATGGTGCAGCAGCTGGTGCGCACCCTCGTCCCGCGGGACCCCTGCCAGAGCGTCAACCCCGACGAGGTGGTGGCCATCGGTGCCGCCGTGCAGGCCGGCATCCTCACCGGCGAGCTGCGGGATCTGATGCTCAACGACGTCACGCCGCTCTCGGTGGGCCTCGAAACCATCGGCGGTGTGATGAAGGTGATCATTCCGCGCAACACACCCATTCCCGTCCGCCGCTCCGACACGTTCAGCACCTCGGAACCGAACCAGTCATCGGTCGAGATTCACGTGCTGCAGCGGGAGCGACAGATGGCTGCCGACAACAAATCCCTCGGTCGCTTCCGACTCGCCGGAATCCCACCGGCGCCGCGGGGGGTGCCGCAGGTGCAGGTGTCGTTCGATGTCGATGCCAACGGCATCCTGCAGGTGTCGGCGATGGACCGGACCACCGGACGACGGCAGAGCGTCACGGTGCAGGGCAGCTCGAACCTGTCCCAGGAGGAGATCGACCAGCTGCTGGCTGAAGCCGCCAGCAAGGCCGAGGACGACCGGCGCCGGCGGCTGCTGGTGGACCGCCGCAACCGTGCCCAGACCCTGCTGGCCCAGGGGGAGCGACGGTTGCGGGACGCCTCACTCGAGCTGGGGCCCTACGGCGCCGAGCGGCAGCAGCGGGCCGTGGAGACCGCCATGGCCGATCTGCGGGAGAGCCTCGAGGAAGGGGATGACCGCGCCATCGACCGCTACGCCGGCCAGCTGGAGGAGGCCCTCTACGGCCTGAACCGCCGCCTCACCGCCGAGCGCCGCGGCAGCGACGGCAACGGTCCCCTGGGGGCCCCGCTGCAGGGGCTGCGCAACACCCTGGGCACGCTCAAGGATGAACTCTTCGCCGATGACGACTGGGAGGATGACTGGGATCGACCCGCCGACCCGAACCGCGGGCGCCGCGGGAACCGGTCTGCCGACGATCCCTGGGGCCGCTACTGACCGTTCCCATGGCCCCCTCTTCCCTGGCGGATCACTGGGCTGCCCTCGGGCTTGAACCCGGAGCCGATGCCGAGACCCTCAAACAGGCCTTCCGACGGCAGGCCCGCCGCTGGCATCCGGACCTCAACGGCAACGATCCGGTGGCCGAGGAACGGTTCAAGCGCATCAACGAGGCCTATGCCGTGCTGTCGGATCCGCGGCGGCGCCAGGCCTGGGAGTCGGGTGAAGGGCAGCCGGAGGCCGAGGACGATCCCTTTGCCACAGGCTTCCCGGCCTTCGAGACCTACCTCGACCATCTCCTGGGCAGGCCGGCCCCGGACCGACGCCCCACACCGGCCGCCGCGGCCCCACCCCCCGTGACCCGGGCCGGAGACCGCGAAACCCTGGTGCGCCTGACGCCCGACCAGGCCCTGCAGGGCACGGTCGTGACCCTGACCCTGCCGGATGGGCTGGAGGTGGAGGTGCCCACGCCCCCGGGCTGCGGCGACGGCTGGCGCCTGCGGCTGGAAGGAGTCGCCCCCGGCGGCCACGACCATTTCCTGCTGGTGGAGGTGCGCACGGAGGAGGGGTTGCGCATCGACGGCCTGCGGGTGCTGTACCGGCTGGATGTGGCGGCGCCGGCGGCAGCCCTGGGCTGTCAGGCCGTGGTGCCGACCCTGGCAGGACCGGTGCGGCTGCGGATCCCGGCAGGCACCTCGAGCGGCCGCCTGCTGCGGCTGCGCGGCCGCGGCCTCGAGCGCGACGGCGAGCGGGGCGATCAGATCGTGGAGGTGCGGCTGACGCTGCCCGAACGACTCAGCGAAGCGGAGGAAGCCCTTTACAGGCGGCTTCTCGACCTGGCGGACGGTGACACAATGCCCCAAGCCACGGATCTGAGGTGAGCGAACGGGTTCACGTGCTGCTCTTCGATGCCGGCAGCGACAGCGAAGGCATCCACTCCCTCGAGCTGGCGGGGCGCACGGTGGTGCTGCTGTTCGAGGAGGAGGACGACGCCCTGCGCTATGCCGGCCTGCTCGAAGCCCAGGATTTTCCGGCGGCGACGGTGGAGTCGCTCTCGAAGGACGAAATGGAGACCTTCTGCGCCTCAGCCGGGTATGAGGCCAGGGTGGTGCCGGCCGGGTTCGTGCCGGGCACGGCGGAGGAGCGGCTGCTGCTGGCCCCCCCCGAACAGAACCTCGACCTGAGCCACTGGAAGGACGACGAGGATTCCGACGACGCGGATCCCGACGACGAAGATCAGGAACCCGACCTGGATAAGGAACGGGATCCGCAGCTGGAGGCCTTCCGCCGCTCCCTGGAGGGCCTGCTGTGAGCAGCACCGACCGGGGCCATCTGCTCACCGAACAGGCCAATCCGGCCAGCGAGGTGCTCGACCGCCTGCCGACCCGTGAGCTGGTCGAACTGTTCGCCGCCGAAGACCGTCGTCCCCAGGAGGCGGTGGCCGCCGCCGCCCCCGCCCTGGCCGAGGCCGTGGACGCCATTGCCGAGCGGTTGCGGCGGGGGGGCCGGCTCTTCTACCTGGGGGCAGGCACCTCAGGACGGCTGGGGGTGCTTGATGCCGCGGAGTGCCCACCCACGTTCTGCAGCGATCCGAACCTGGTGCAGGGGGTGCTGGCAGGCGGAGCCGCGGCCCTGCTGCGCAGTTCCGAAGGTCTGGAGGACCTGCGCGAAGCCGGCCGTGACGATCTGCAGGCCCGCGGCTTCGGGGTGGCCGATGCCCTCGTCGGCATCGCCGCCGGCGGGACCACCCCCTATGTGCTCGGCGGCCTGGAGCATGCCCGTTCCCTCGGCGCTCTGGCCGTCGCCATGGCCTGCGTGCCGGCGAGCCAGGCACCGATGCCCTGCGACATCGACATCCGCCTGCTCACGGGGCCCGAACTGCTCACCGGCTCCACCCGCCTCAAGGCCGGCACCGCCACCAAGATGGCGCTCAACATCCTCAGCACCGGGGTGATGGTGCGGCTGGGCAAGGTGCACG
>CAMASU010000082.1 GCA_945861105.1 Synechococcus sp. UW140 | reverse complement strand
TGTTGCTCTACGACCTCTACCCACAGGTGCTGGCGGGGCTGGGGCCGGTGCCGCGCCGGCTGCTGGCCCCGCTGGTCGCCATCTGGCAGCAGCTCAACCGGCGGGTGTACGGCCGGGCTGAGCGGGTCATCACCCTCAGTGCGCCGATGGCCGAGGCCCTGCGCCCTTGTTTCGCCACGGAGGCCGCCTGGGCCCGCGCGGTGCGGGTGGTGCCCCCCTGGGGGGCGCCGTTGCCGCCGGCGCCCCCGCCGGACGTGGCCGCCTTCCGCCGCTGCCATGGCAGCGACGGGGCGCTGCTGCTCGTGTATGCCGGCAACCTGGGCTTCAGCCATCCCCTCGAGCCACTGCTGGAGGCCCTGGCGCTGGTGCCGCCGCCCGGTGCGCGGCTGCTGCTGGTGGGGGAGGGTGGCCGTCGACCGCAGCTGCAGCGGCTGGTGCAACGCCGGGGGCTGCAGCGGCAGGTTCACTTCCTCGCACCCCTCCCCGCAGCGGAGCTGGCCGTGGCCCTGGCGGCCGCCGACCTGGCCGTGGTGGCCCTGGCGGGGGCCCTGGCTGCGGCGTCCCTCCCCAGCAAGGCCTTCACCGCCCTGGCGGCCGGATGTCCGCTGCTGGCTATCGCCCCTGCGGCGTCGGCCCTGGCGGAACTGGTGCAACGACACCACTGTGGTCTGCTGCTCCCCCCCGTTCCCGGGGCGCCCCGGGAGCTGGCGGCGGCGCTGGCGGCCCTGGCGGCGGACCCGCAGTACCGCCACCGGCTGGCCCGGGGGGCACGGCAGGCGGCCCTGCGGCCCGGTCCTGAGCAGGCTGATGATCTGATCCGCCTGTGGCTGTCATGACCATGGCCCTGGGAACCCTCAGCCCCTCTCGCCGCCCCTACCGCCGCCGCGATGATCTGCGGCGGGTGGCCTGGGCTCTGCTGCGGCCGTTCTGGCGCTGCAGTCCGCGGCCCTGCTGGCCCTGGCGCAACCTGCTGCTGCGCGGCTTCGGGGCCCGGGTGGGTCGCCAGGTGCGGATCTATCCCGGCGCCCGCATCCATCAACCCTGGAACCTGGACCTGGGCGACGGTTGCGTCGTGGCCCGTGCCGTCACCCTCTATGCCCTCGGCCCCATCCGCCTGGGCCGTGGGGTGGTGCTGTCCCAGGGCTGCCATCTCTGTGCCGGCAGCCATGACCACCATGACCCGGCGTTTCCCCTGCTGCGACCCCCGATCCACCTCGACGATGGGGTGTGGGTCGCCGCCGAGGCCTTCGTCGGTCCGGGGGTGACCATCGGTGCCCGGGCAGTGGTGGGGGCCCGGGCCGTGGTCATGCGCGACGTGGCGGCGGGCCTGGTGGTGGTCGGCAACCCGGCCCGACCGGTGGGGCGGCGCTGACATGACGACCCCTCCTTCCGGGCCGTTCTGGCCCCACTACGACGGGGAGCAGCTGGCGGCAGTGGCTGCGGTGCTGGCCTCGGGCCGCGTCAACCACTGGACCGGAGAGGAGGGGCAGTCGTTTGAACGGGAGTTCGCCGCCTGGTGCGGAGTGCCCCATGCCCTCACCATCGCCAACGGCACCCTGGCCCTGGCGGCGGCCTACCGGGCTCTGGGCCTGGGACCCGGCGATGAGCTGATCACGACGCCCCGCAGTTTTGTGGCGACCGCCAGCGCCGCCGTGCTGCTGGGGGTGAAGCCGGTCTTCGCCGATGTCGATCCCGATAGCCAGTGCCTGACGGCGGCCACGGTGGCCCCTCTGATCGGCCCCCGCACCCGTGCGATCGCCGTGGTGCATCTCAACGGCTGGCCCGCTCCCCTGGCGGCGCTGGCGGACCTGGCCCAGGCCCATGGCCTCGGGTTGGTGGAGGACTGCGCCCAGGCCCACGGGGCCGGCTGGCGGGAGGATGGCACCTGGCGCTCGGTGGGTTCGGTCGGGGCGGTGGCCGCCTGGAGCTTCTGCCAGGACAAGATCATCAGCACCGGTGGCGAGGGGGGCATGGTCACCACCGGCCGCGACGATCTTCACGACCGGCTCTGGTCCCTGCGGGACCACGGCAAGACCCTCGAGGCCCTGCAACGGGACGATCATCCGCCGGGATTCCGCTGGCTCCACGACCGGTTCGGCAGCAACTTCCGGCTCACTGAGATGCAGAGCGCCATCGGTCGGGTGCAGCTGCGGCGGCTGCCGGCCTGGCGGGCCTGCCGTCAGCGTCAGGCGGCCCTGCTCAGTGGGGCCCTGGCGGATCTGGCGGCGGTGCGGGTGCCGATGCCGCCGGCGCAGGTGGAGCACGCCTGGTATCGCTTCCATGCCTTTGTGCGCCCCGAGGCCCTCGCGGCCGGCTGGAGCCGCGATCGGATCCTCGCCGAACTCGCTGCCCTCGGCCTGCCGTCGCTGACGGGATCATGCAGCGAGATCTACCGCGAGCGCAGCTTTGCCAAGGCGGGTCTGGCTCCACCGCAGCCCCTGCCTGTGGCCCGCCAGCTGGGGGAGACGAGCCTGATGCTGCCGCTGGCCCCGACCCTGCCCGATGCCGAGCTGGAGCGCTGGGTCGCTGGACTGCGCCAGGTGCTCGCTGCCGCTGCCGCCTGAGGGGCCACTGGCACATCCCCGCGGTCAGTCGGCGGCACCCTGCATAGCGTCGGCCCCATGGCCCCCCGTCTGCGCCCGCGGCTGCTCGTGCTTCTGGCCCTCGACGCAGGCCTCACCGCCCTGGCGGTCTGGGGTGCCTTCGCCCTGAGGCTGAACCTGCCCCTGCCGATCCATTTCCTGGACCAGTTGCCCTGGCTGCTGGTGGTGGCCGAAGCGATCACCCTGCCGTGGCTGCTCGCCAGCGGCTGGTACCGGGGCCTCACCCGGGCCTCCGGCAGCCGAACGCTCTACGACCTGCTGCCGCGGTCCCTGGTGGCGGTGCTGCTTCTTCTCTTCGTCATCACCCTGGCGGGGATGCCGTCGCCCCCCCGGTCGTTCTGGCCGCTGCTCTGGCTGCTGCTCAGCGGCCTGCTGGTGGGCAGCCGCATCGTGCTGAGGGATCTGGGCCGCCAGGCCACCCTGCCGGCCCTGGCGGTGCGGCCGGCGACCGTGATCTACGGCGCCGGCGCCGCCGGCCAGCGGCTGGCCCGCGAGCTGCTGCGGGAGGGGCGGGTGCGGCTGGTGGCCGTGCTCGATGACGATTCCCGCCTCTGGGGACGGTCCATTGAAGGGGTGGTGATCGCTGCTCCTTCCCGCCTGCCATCCCTGGTCCAGCGCCATGGGCAGCTGCAGGCCCTGCTCGCCCTGCCGTCGCTGCCACGGCCCCGCCGGCTGGCGATCGCCGCGGCCCTGCGGCGCCAGGGCCTGCAGGTGCTCACGGTTCCCTCCCTGGCCGACCTGGCCGCCGGCCGTCTGCAGCTCACCGAACTGCAGCCCCTGTCCCTCGAGGAGCTCCTCGGTCGCGAACCGGGGCAGCCCCTTCCTGGGCTGCTGGCCGAGGTCGTCACCGGTGGCTGCGTGCTGGTGACGGGTGCAGGGGGCTCCATCGGTTCCGAACTCTGCCGGGAGGCCCTCAGGGCCGGCGCCCGCCGGCTGGTGCTGGTGGAGCGCAGCGAGGCGGCCCTGTATCTGATCCAGCAACGCATCACCGATGACGGTGACGGCGACCGCACCCTGGCGGTTCTGCTCGATGCCTGCGACGCCAGGGCGCTCACCGACCTCTGTCGCCGTCAACGGGTGGATGTGCTTGTGCATGCGGCCGCCTACAAGCATGTGCCGCTTGTCGAGAGCAACCCCTGCAGCGGCCTGCTCAACAACATCCGCTGCACCCAGGCGGCCCTGGCCGCGGCCCGGGCGGCGGAGCTGAAGCGCTTCGTGCTGGTTTCCAGTGACAAGGCCGTGCGACCCACCAACGTGATGGGGGCCAGTAAGCGCATCTGCGAACAGCTGGTGCAGTGCGATGCCGCCAGGGGCCAGGGTCCCGTCTGCGCGATCGTGCGCTTCGGCAATGTGCTGGGCTCCTCGGGGTCGGTGGTGCCGCGGTTCCGGGCGCAGATCGAGGCCGGCGGCCCCGTGACGGTTACCCATTCCGAGGTGACCCGCTACTTCATGACTGTTTCAGAGGCGGTGCAGCTGGTGCTGCAGGCCGCCGGCCTGGCGAGGGGGGGTGAGGTGTTCGTGCTCGACATGGGGGAGCCGGTGCGCATCGTCGATCTGGCCCGGCAGATGATCCTCCTGTCGGGCTGCACCCTGCGGGACGCCGATCACCCCGACGGCGAGATCGCCATCCGGTTCACCGGTCTGCGCCCGGGTGAAAAGCTGCGGGAAGAACTGCTGATCTCCCCCGAAGACGAACCCACGCTCCACCCCCGCATCCGTCGGGCCCGGGAGGGGGGCCTGCCGGCCGAACGGCTGCTGCCTGCCGTCGCGCGTCTGCTGGCCCACCTCAGCCACGGGGAGCAGGGGCAGGCCCTGGCCCTGCTTCCGACCCTTGTGCCTGACTATGCGCCCGTGGTCAGGGTCCATGCCCTGCCGGTGCGGCCGTGGGTCGACATCAACCCTCGAGCCACCGCCTGAACCGCTCACGCAGGTCAGAGCTGGCCCCTGCCGGGGCTGCATTGGTGTAATAGCGATAGGTGGGGTGGCGGTCGGCGTCGGTGGCCGAAGGGCGGAGACGGTTGGTGATCATCCCCAGCACCGAGGCCCGCGCTTCCTGCAGCCGCTCCAGGGCCGCCTGCGCCCGTTTCCGTGGCACCTGGCCCAGGCTCACCAGCAGCAGCACACCATCCAGATGTCTGGCCAGCAGCGAAGCGTCGGCAAGGCCGAGCACCGGCGGCAGGTCGTAGAGCACCACGTCAAAGAGTGCACTGTCGGCGAGGCGTTGCACGAGGGCAGGCAGGGCCTCTGATCCCAGCAGCCTTGGCGGATCCTGCGGCAGCGGACCGGCCGCCAGCAGGGCGAGGGTATCCAGCCCGGGCACCGGTTGCAGCACCTGGAACAGATCGGGGGGTTCGGCCCCCAGCAGCGTGGTGAGACCGCGGCTGTTGGTCAGGCCGAGCCGCTGGTGCAGCTGCGGCCGCCGCAGGTCCCCATCCACCAGCAGCACACGCTGGCCCAGGGCCGCCAGGGTGCGGGCCAGCAGCAGGGAACAATGGCTCTTGCCTTCGGCCGGCAGGGCGCTGGTGATCCCCAGGCAGCGCCGGCTGCTGGCCCCATCGAGAAAGCGAAGGCTGGAGGCCAGTTCCCGCAGGGCTTCCTGCAGGGCAAACCCCTCGGCGTCCTGGTCGGTACCGGCGCCCTGGTAGGGAATGTGGCCCAGCAGCGGCAGGGCGAGGGCCGATCGGGCGTCTTCGGGGTCCTGCAGGGCGGTGTCGAGGCGATCCCGCACCAGGGCGGCCCCGGCTCCGGCCACCAGCCCCAGGGCCAGGCTCTGCAGCAGGCCCCGCGACAGCTTCGGTTCCACCGGCTCGGGGTTGACCACCGCCGGCACGATCACCTTCCAGGGCATGTTCTTCTGGGCGATCTCGAGCTGGAACTGTTCGCGGGTGCGCAGATAGCTCTCGACATTTCCCTGGGCCACCCGCAGGCGCTGGTTGATCGATTCGTAGGAACGCAGCAGCGAGGGCAGTCGGCGGAATTCGGCGGCCAGCTGCTGCTGCTGGCCGATGCTGGCCCGCAGGGCCTGGGCGTTGAGCCGCAGGGAGGTGTCGAGGGCCTGCAGCTCCTTGCGGTGCACCAGCGGCCGCAGCTGATCGCGGGTGGCCATCAGGCTGCGCACCTGCAGGCTGTCGTCGCGGAACTGGGCGCGGGTCTCCGCCAGCTGCTGCTCCACCTTGGTGAGCTGTTCCAGCAGGGCCTGGTTGTCGAGTCCCACGGCCCCGCTGCCGCTGCGGTTGCCCTCGGCGGGGCTGTCGATGAATGCTCGGGCGGTCAGATTTCCCTGGCGCACCTGCTCGCGCAGTTCCAGCAGCCTGGCCTGGTCGGCCTGCAGGGCAATGGCACGGTTGCGCACCGCTTCGAGCTGACTGCGCAGGGTGGTGGCTTCCTGTTCCGGCTGAATGACGCCGTGGATGGTGCGGAACCGCTCCAGTTCCTGTTGCAGCCGGTCACTCTTCTGCTGCAGCACCGGCGCCTGCTGGTCCAGGAAGCGCACCCCCTGGGCCAGCTTGGCCCGCCGTTGCTCAAGCGCCCACCCCAGCATTTCCTGCTGGGCCAGGCCCAGGGTGAGCTGCAGCACCTGTGGGTCCCTGCCCACGGCCTGCACACCCAGCACCCCGCTGGCCAGGATCGGCGTCTTCTGGTCGGGATCGGCCGCCTGGAGGGTGACCTTCACCGCCGGCAGCTCTGTGATGCCTCGGGCCCTCAGGGCATCGTCCACCGGGCCCAGCACCGCCGGGCTCTGCAGCACCCGGATCAGGGTCGGGACATCGTTGCGCATGGTGTTGCGCGCCAGGGCCTCGAGGGGAGCGCCCCCCCCCTCGGGTACGGGGGCAGCGGCGCCGGCCTCATTCACCGGATCGGCGATCAGGAGTGTGAAGCCGCCCTGGTACAGGGGCGCGACAAGCCGCCGCTGGAGGGTCACCAGGCCCCCCAGGAGGGTGACGGCTCCTGCAGTCAGCAGGGCCGTGGTGCGTCGCCGGTGCAGAACGCGCACCAAGCGCACCAGGGAAGAATCTCTGTCGTGGCGGTTGTCGGATCTCTGGTCGGGGCTGCCACCATCCCCCTGCCCCACCGGGGGGAGAGCCGGGCTGGGGGGCCTGGTCTGCGGCAGGGTCTGGGCAGCCATGGGCGGGACCCTATCCAGGGTCACCGGGATGCAGCGCCGCTGGCGGACACTTCCCCCGGCGGAGGTTTGTTCACCGGCCCGGCCAGGGCCTGGCTGAGGGCCGCAACGGCCGGCGGCGACCCCGCCACCCAGAGGCAGTGGTGGGCCGGTCGGGGTTGCAGTCCGGCGAGCCAGCGGAGCTGTTGCCCCGGGCCCCATGGCGCCAGCTGGCGCCCGCTGGCGATGCAGCGCCCCGGGGCGCTGCCATGGCTGACGGTTCTGTTGATGTCATCGAGCGGCAGCGCCACGCTGCGCCCCCGGGAGGCCAGCACCAGCTCCCGCACCTTCAACCAGCCCGCCGGACCTGCGTAGTCGGCCGCCTGGCCGAGCAGCACCCCCGTGGGCAGGGGCTGACCCTGGCCGGCGGCCTGGCGGTGGAGGGTGCCCGCCGAACTGTGCAGCCTTGCCGGCAGGGCGAGGGGAGTCCCTGGGTCCACCCCGCGGATGGTGCTGTCGATGGCCACGGCGCTGCCCCAGCCCAGCAGCATCAGCAGCACGGTGGGGCGAGCCCGCAGGACGGTCATGACTGCCGCAGGCTCCATTCGGTCAGGGCCAGGTAGCTGGCCACCAGCAGGGCGAGGCTGGCCATGGCGAACAGGTGGGAGCCGCTCCCGTCGTGCCAGAAGACGAACGCCTCGGCCGGGGTCAGGGCCAGCACCGCCACCCGCAGGCCGTTGATCACAAAGGCTGCGCCCAGGCTGAGCACCCCAAGCAGCAGCAGGCCGCGGCCGTGCTGGCGTTGCAGGCAGGGCAGCGGAAACAGCAGGACCAGCAGCATCAGGCCCGCCAGGCAGAGGCTGAGGGTCTCGGCACCGGTGCAGCTGGCCCCCACCACCAGGGTGCGATCCGGCAGACGCACCGCCGCCCCCTCGGCCAGGGCCGAGCCGCCCCCCAGCCAGACGAGAAAGGCCGCCAGTTCGGCGGTGGTCCGGGCCAGTGGCAGCAGGGGCAGCAGCCGGTTGAGCAGCAGCTGCAGGGGCAGCAGCAGGCCCATGGCCACCAGCTCGACCATGGTCCGCGACCGCAGCGGCACGCCGCTGACGAGCCCCAGGGAGGGCAGCACC